>JBIKOC010000014.1:0-11605 GCA_044358335.1 Flavobacteriales bacterium
TATTTGGAGCTTAGCGAATCGGGCAAGAAAGTATGCCTCGTATTTCCCAACAAGCGGGCTGGAATATTCTTTCGGAAAGAGTTAGCTCAATTAAAACCTCAGGTTCAATGGATGCCCGATTTGTATTCAAGCGAGGATTTTGTTCGAATGCTTACTCGACTTCAATTAGCTGATCCTATTTCTGTACTGTTTGAATTTTACACCGTTTACCAGGAATGTGAAGCTGATAAAGCTGAATCGTTTGATGTGTTTAGCACCTGGGCTACACAATTATTACATGACTTTCAGGAGATTGACCAATATTGTGTGGATGCTCGTCAATTGTTTGGAACTGTTGATGATGCGTATGCCTTAAAAAATTGGTCGCCCGATGGCACCATCATCACCGAAAATCAACAACAATACCTAAGATTCTGGTCTAGAATGGGAATTTGGTATGCTGCTTTTCGGAAACACTTACAAGATAAATCGCTCGCTACTGCTGCCATGGCTTATCGAGAATTAGCAGAGAATTGTAGCTATTATTTAGATACTATTCAACATGATGTGATCGTATTTGCAGGTTTTAATGCCTTAAATAAGGCAGAACAAACGTTTATGCGATATTTGGAAAAACGAGGTAAAGCAGAATTAATTTGGGATGCGGATCCGTATTATGTAGAGAATGAAATAAATGAAGCAGGACATTTCCTACGTCAATTCAAAAAAGAATGGTCGATTCGTGAATTAAGCATTTGTGAACCGCATCTTACCAGCACTGAGCGAAAAATACATATAGTAGGAGTTGCCAAAAATCTTGGACAAGCATTAGTTGCTGGAAGTATTTTGGATGATCTGAGTAAAACCGAACCCGATTTAACTTCTACAGCTCTGGTTTTGTGCGATGAGAATTTACTGATGCCCGTATTGGAAGTTTTGCCTGATCAGGTTGATAAAGTGAATATCACCATGGGGTATCCCATGCATCTTCTGCCTGTGAGTAGCTTATTCTCGCTCATTTTCGACATGCATCAACATGCTCGATTGGGAGGTAAGGACGAAAAACGTGAATCGGCATTTTACTTTCGTGATTTACTTCGCTTATTCAGAAATCCATTATTAGCTGGATCTCTTGAGCCATTAGGTCTACAAAGGTTAATAGATCAGATTAGTCGCGAGAAACGAGTTTATTTTCCTGTGTCAGTTTTGATGCAAAGTAATGCAGTGGAAGAACCGGTTTTAGGAAAGCTTCGTTTCTTATTTGAGCATTGGGAAAATGAACCATCGAGGGCGATTGAGACCTTAATGAAACTTACCGAATACCTTAAATTTGAGCTAGTTGAAGAAGATAGAGCCGACCAAGGCTTAGATATGGAAGCACTTTTTGCTATCCACACCTTGCTTCAAAAGATTGATAATTTGCGACAATCGTTTAGTGGTTTTAGTAGTATTCGAACCTTACAAAAGATTTTCCAACAGCTCATTCGTTCGAGTACTTTTCCATTTTACGGTGAGCCATTAACTGGATTGCAATTGATGGGATTACTCGAAACCAGAAATCTCGATTTTAAAAATCTCATCCTTTTATCTGTAAACGAAGGAACATTACCGGCTTCAAAAGCTCATCGATCCTTTATTCCACATGATATTTCAGCATTTTTCGGATTGCCCACCTATCGAGAACGAGATGCTGTATTTGCCTATCACTTTTATCGCATGATACAACGTGCCGAACGTGTATGGTTAGTTTATAATACCGAAACAGACGAATTAGGAAAGGGCGAACAGTCGCGCTATATCACTCAACTTGAAGAAGAACTCGATCAGGAACACACACAAATTACACGAGAAACATATGTTCCTCATTTGCATAACACGTTTGAGAATGTCATTCAAATAGAAAAGTCACCCGAGGTGATGGAGCGATTGAGAAATCGAATTGGCGGAAAAGATCCTTATAACTATTTATCTCCAACAGCCTTATCTTCATTCATAAACTGCTCTCTGAAATTCTATTTTAAGTATATCAGTGGAGTAAAAGTAGAGGTTACGAAAGAAGATGAAATTGGTTTAGATGTCATGGGAACGGTGGCTCATGAGGTATTGCAAAAGTTCTATTTGCCTTTGGAAAAAAAGGTGCTGAAAAAAGAACATTTACTAGCCATGAAACCGCGCATTAATGAGGAAGTAAAATTGGCTTTTTTACATGCTGGAATAGAAGAACGTGATATCGCTGGTGGCAGTAATTTGCTCTCTTATAAAGGTGTGGAGAAAATGTTGGGGAATTTCATCGATGCAGAAATGCGATTTGTTGAATCCTTAGAAAAAGAAGGACAGGTTTTGACCATTGAACAAATTGAACGCGACCTTCAGTTTAAAATGAAAATTAAAGTTGGAAGTTCGGTCAATGAACTATTATTCAAAGGGAGAACCGATCGAATAGATCGAATCGGATCCAGCATTCGAGTAGTGGATTATAAAACTGGAAATGTTCAGGATAAAGATGTGAAATTAGATGAGCAGTCGGAGATTGCACTTGATCCCACTAAAGCTAAAGCACTGCAACTTTTACAATATGCTTTAATGGTTCCGGAGGAATTTCAGAACAATCATGTTATACCGGGAATTATTAGTTTAAGAAGACCATCAGTTGGTTTTATTGGGTTGAAAATTGAACGAAACGAAGGATTAACTCCTGATGAAAGAAAGGAAACGGAAGCGGTTTTTAGGGAAATAGCTACTGCCCTATTCGATGAAAATCAGGCATTTGAGCAAACTGAAGATCGAACACGTTGCGTTTATTGCGATTTTGCAACGATTTGCAATCGATGAATTTATTACGCGGCTATTTTCTATCTTAATCCCCTCTTGAAGATGAAAAAGCTAGCTTGTATTATATTGCTGATTATACTCTTTTGCTCGTATTGCAATGAGTGTCATGCACAACAATATTATTTTGCCAATTATACCTTAAATGACGGATTACCACATTCGCGAGTAAATGCAGTAATACAGGCAAAAAATGGATATTTCTGGGTTGCAACCAATATGGGAATATCGCGGTTTGATGGACATTTTTTTGTGAATTATTCGGCCAAAGATGGATTGGGAGATAACAAGGTAACCAGTGTTTTTGAATTATCCGATACCGAATTAATATTAGGACACGAGAACGGAAAACTGAGTTATTACAATGGAAGTAAGTTTGAACCTTTACAATTAGATCCAGATACAAGAAGAATTTTTTGCTTGACACCCGATCATTCTGGGAATTTATGGATTGGGACTCAAACCACTGGAGCATATAAAGTTTCACGGAAAAATCTGGTAGCGAATATTCTCAACAAACAATACGATCGGTATGATGCTGCTAAAGGATTGTCGCGTGATGTGACCAGCTTTTTGCATGATTCAAATGATCAACTATGGTTTATTACCGATTTGGGAATCAAGCAGTTAAACAATAAAACCGGAACCTTTGATTTCTACCTTCCGAGTGGTATCGACTTCGTTCAATTTTCGGCAATTGCGGAAGATGGAAATAAAGATTTATGGTTGGGGACACCTTCATCAGGATGTTGGAGGTATTCTAAAAAACAGAAAAAGTTTATTTCCTACACGGTTGAAAATGGTAAGCTAGGAACCAATTTCGTTTCGGTTCTGCAAGCCAATTCGAAGGGCGAAATGATGATTGGTACTTGGGGTGGTGGAGTTACATTGGTAAATGGCGATAATGTTGAAATCCTAGCTGAGAAAAATGGATTAAGTGAGAATAAAATTCGCTGCTTAGGCGAAGATCGCGAAGGGAATTTATGGATTGGCACAAACCAAAATGGTGTATCCTGCTATCGTGGACAGTCTTTTCGCATGTATGAACGTTCTTCAAATGGCACAAACACACAAATTGGAGCCATCTGTACCGATTCGAAAGGCAATCACTGGTTTGGTTCAACTAACGGCATTTTCCTAATGCCCAAAGGCAAAAACGAAAGTCAGCGCATTGATTTTTTAACCGGCGGTGAAGAAATTGAAGTAACTTCAATCCTTGAAGATCGACGTGGATTAATATGGGTGAGTACTTGGGGAGAAGGCGTTTTACTCATACATCCCGGAGATTATCAAGTTGAGCGTTTCCAAGGAAAAATACCCTATAATGATCCGGTTACCTTTAATGAACAATACGTTCATACGATATATCAAGCTAGTAATGGAACAATTTGGATTTCGATGTTACGAGGTGTTGCGGCATTTTCTCCATCAACCAATCAATTACATACCTATACAAAACGTGATGGTTTAGCTGAAAATAGCACAACCGATATTCAAGAAGATAGTCAAGGACGCATCTGGATTGGTTCGGCTTCATCGGGTTTGAGTATTTATGAAAACGGGAGATTTAATGTGGTTAAAGAAACGAATCCTAATATCTACCCTTCTATTTCTTCTATTTCACGAGATGAACAAAGTAATATCTGGATTGCTACAGAAGGTGGTGGTATCTATAAGTTCGATGGAAAAAAGTACACCAACTTCACCACACAAGATGGATTGCTTTCCAATTATGTTGGATTAATTGAGAGTGATTTGAATGGTAAAATTTGGATGGGTACGAATAAAGGAATTTGTTCTTGGGATCCGAATACTCATTATACCATCATTCATGATAAAACCGATAAGAATTCGCGCGTCGAAACCAAGCCCAATGCAGTTCATCGCGATAAAGAAAATCATTTGTGGTTCGGAACAATTAACGGCGTTTTAGAATTTGATCCGGGACTTATAACTACCAATTTTGTTGAGTCCGTTACTCGAATCACAGCCGTAAAATCGTTTCAAGATACCTTGCGAAAAGAGGGCGTTGCCTTGAATTATAAGAAGAATTACCTGAGTTTCTATTTTAACGGTATTTGCTTTAGTGATCCAGAGAAAGTAAGGTATAAATTTCAACTTGAAGGATTTGATTCTACTTGGCAAGAAAGCTCAGTAAATTTCGTCACTTATAATAATTTGGCTCCAGGCTCCTATAATTTCCGCGTTAAATCGTGCAACAATGATGGCGTTTGGAATAAAATTCCAATTTCATTTGCCTTTTCAATTACTCCACCCTTTTGGATGACTTGGTGGTTTTACACCATCAGTTTTATAGGTCTAACAGTGATAATTGTAAGTGCTGTAAAATTCAGGGAACGGAATCTTCGTTTAGAAAAACGTCGACTGGAGCAAGTAGTTCAAGAGCGTACATCCGAAATCATCCACCAAAAAGAAGAAATCGAAAATCAGCGGGATGAATTGCGTGTAAATAGTGCCTTGATTGAACAAAAAAATCTATCGATTACCGATAGTATCCGCTACGCGAGAAGAATCCAATTGGCCACATTACCTTATAGTGATGTGATTTACCAATCGTTGCCAGAATCATTTATTCTGTATAAACCTAAAGACATTGTTAGTGGCGATTTTTACGCATTTGCCAAAAAAGATAATAAGATATTGATTGCTGTTGCCGATTGTACTGGGCATGGTGTACCGGGAGCATTCATGAGTATGATTGGAACCAATTTATTCAATCAGGTAATTAATGAGAAAAATATTACTGAGCCAGCAGCAATATTAAATGAGCTAGATAAAGGAATTGAACGAGCATTAAAGCAAGAAGAAACCGATAATCATGACGGGATGGATATTGTTATTTGCTCTTTGGATTTTGAAAATGGTGTATTTGAAATGGCAGGAGCTAATCGTCCTTTATGGATTATTCGTAATGGTAAAATCGAAGATCATGAATACTTAGAACAATATGGTAATTCGATGCAGATAATTCGTCCGGATAAAAACCCGATTGGCGGATTTCATCAGGAGAAAAAAGAACGATTCACAAATCATCCTTTTAATTTCTATCCAGGCGATATACTCTATTTATGTACCGATGGATATGCTGATCAATTTGGAGGTGAAAAGGGTAAAAAATTATTATCGAAACGACTTCGTGATTATTTAATTAAAATACAACACTCTCCTATTCACGAACAAGAAGGCTTACTTGATGATTATTATGAAGAATGGCGAGGAAATCATGAGCAAGTGGATGATGTACTCATTATTGGCATTCGATTTCCGAAAAAATCTTAGCGAGCAGTACGTTTATCCAACTCTTGTTTAGAAAAATCGGGTGGTTGAGGAGCTTCTGGAATATGCCGTTTTTCAATTGGCTCACAGAGTTTCTCCGCCATTTTTGTGAATACAGTTTGGTATGCTGCCAAGGTGTATTGGCCAAATAAGGTGAAGCCAGCTTCGTAATGTTGAGTTTGATATTCTTCGAATGTAGTTGTGTAACCACTAAATTCGTTTGAGTTGGAAGTGAGAATAACATCTATCACTCCGCGTTTTTCTAATACGGTAAGAACCGCCTGCTTTAGTCGATTTCCAGCTGTAGTAGTAATTTCACCGGGGAAAGCTAAAATGGCAATTTCTCCAAGAATTAAAATCTGAATCGGAATAATTATGGGTGCCCAAGTATGCTCGGCTAATGCACCCATGTCATATTGACGTTTCATTTCATCTCCAATATCGGTCATTACACCCGGTAGCGGGATTTGATTTAAGTTCGAATATCCTAGAACTCGTTTCTCCTGCAACTCAACCACTAATTGTTTGGGACCGTGTGCGCTTCCTAAATCCTTATAGCGAACACGACTTTTACGTGAACTCAATACCGGTATTTTACGGATGGTGTTTTTATACGTGTCGATTCCTCGTATTAATGTGGCAGTAATGGAATCAATTCCTGGATTATCTATATCGTCACCTTCTAAAAAAGAAAGTCCGAGCACGGCTGCACCGGTTTCGTGTTCCTGATTATCGGGAGTAAACTTGGGGTCACAGGTAACTTCCGACATATCCACATAATATTGGATAAAATCGAGATTGCCGCTTATTGGAATTTGATGATCTCGTGATTCGAATAAATTCCGGGCATGTTCAAATTGAAAAAATCCGCTGAAATAGGCCGATTTAAATTCATCCTCATATCGACCACGTGGCCACCATTTAGCACGACCATGATAATTTGGAGAAACATCTGCCTGCGTTTCACCACAAAAAGCTGCAACAAAATGACGATCTTCGGTTTTATCGTTTTCTAATAATGATGCAGCGTATCCTTTATTATCGGGATGTATTTTGGAATTCTTGCTCGAAATAGAAGTTCCTTGAACACCAAACCAATTAATGAGACCTTTATGTGTATGCTCATCAATCGAAATCCGAAGTTGTTTCATCATTCGATTAATAGCCAACTGGGTGTGATTTTCGTCAATATCAATGTTTTCGGGATTGCTATTAAAAGCATCTAACGAACGATTAAATGCAACATCCGAATCATCGGGCATCCAATCGGCATTGAGGAATAAATTGCTTGGCTCTAAATCTTTTAAAGCTTTAGAAAGTGCGTCAACACAGGCATTTTTGTATGCGTTAAACACATCCGGCCGGAAACCACAACTCACTAAATTGAAAAACGCATAATGCGCATATCCACCGGGAGCACTATGTGTATGTTGAGAACAGAGCATCAAACTTTCCATCGAAAGTCGCGATTGCGGATGCGCCTGAAGGATCGCTTCTACAACTGATTTCTTGAGATGGTGAGTGATGAAACAACATTCGAGGTTGATTATTGCCAGTGTAATATCACCTTTTCGAAATGCAAAAGCACGGGCATGTAAATCGGTTTCGATGCTTTCGGCAATATGATCCAATCGCCCATAACCATGCATGGGCAGATGCAATTTTTTGAATACTACTTTCGATTTTCCGACTCCGATCAGCATGACTAACAAAGGCCAAAACTACTACAAATTGATTGGATAATGGATGGATTTTATGCAGGTGTTTTCACTACTATTGAAGAATTGAGAATTCATCACATCAGGTTGATTTTACAGAGCTTGCAAAAATTTAAATCTAAAACACCTTGGTCTACAACAAAGTTTATCAAACCAGCAAAGCTTTATTAGCTGTTTTCTGGAAGATGCTTTTTCGATGTGTTTCAATCGAAGGTTAACTCATATAGTGCGTCTACAAATTAAGTATTCGAATAATCTGCAGCAGTGAGCTTTACTAGTTCGATTTGAATTATTGCTTGGGGAAATAAATAACGAATCATTAAAACTCAAACTCGAAATTTTCAATTATAGAATTGAACATATATTTCTGAAATAAAACAGGTCGTATATTTCCGACATACTTAATGATCAAATCATGAAAGCACTTCAAACGATTATTGGGATTGTATGTTTAGGATTCGTGTCCTGTAAGTCGAATACAACTGAGAAAAATATAGCTGTTAGTTCAAATGAAACAGGTGTTGAAAAGGTATTTGAAGGACAAGTTCCATGTGCCGATTGTGCAGGAATTGATTTACGCGTGAGCTTAAAAAACGACAATGATTCAGCAGGTAGCTTTCGATTAACACAAACATTCAAAGGAACACGTGATGGTGATCAAACATTTAGCGACAGTGGTTCCTTTAGCATGCGGAAAGGTTTAGATGCTGATGCAGAAGCTTGTATATATGTGATTCGTCCTGGACAGCCCGAGGAAACGCGTTATTTCGAAAAAAGAGGCGATACTGCTTTGTTGAGTTTAGGAAATGATGGACAACGTATACAATCGGAGTTGAATTATCTGCTAAAAAGAAAATAAGTTCAACAGCTGTGTTACTTGTATTAGCTGATTATTAATTTAAGCTCGAGATTAAAAAAAGGGAAATAAGTCCTGTATATTCGCCCTTATTTTCCCTACTCGATGCGGCGCTCATTTTTATTTTATGTCAGTATTATTTCCGGTGCTGCAGCGGCAATTTGGTATGTAGTTAAATCAGGGAAAATTCTGGAACTCGGCCGCCCAATTCAATCGCTTCCTAAAGTTGCAGCGGAGGATTTAATTCAAAACGGACTGGATACTTTTCTTGCCAATATCCATCATCCGCTAGCCATTCTGATTTTACAAATCATCTCCATCATTTTCGTTGCCCGCATTTTCGGTTTGTTATTTACCCGAATGGGTCAACCTTCAGTTATTGGAGAAATAACTGCAGGAATAGTTCTTGGGCCATCGCTTCTTGGAATGTATTTTCCAGAATATTCACTTTTCCTTTTTCCAGCTGAATCGCTTGGGAATCTTCAGTTTTTAAGTCAGGTTGGGCTAATTCTATTCATGTTTGTTGTAGGGATGGAATTGGACCTTTCGGTGCTCAAGAATAAAGCACATGAAGCGGTTGTTATTTCACATGCCAGTATTGTTATTCCGTATACGCTAGGAATGGGTCTCGCATACTACATATATAGTGAGTATGCACCTCCAACTGTTCCATTTCTTTCGTTCGGTTTATTCATGGGAATTGCCATGAGTATAACTGCATTTCCTGTATTAGCGCGTATCATACAAGAACGTGGATTAACCCGAACCAAACTAGGAGCCATAGCCATTACCAGTGCAGCCGCAGATGACATTACTGCTTGGTGCATTTTAGCTGCAGTAATCGCCATCGTAAAAGCTGGCTCATTTATGTCGGCACTATTTACAATCGGTTTCTCCTTAGTTTATGTGGTTGTTATGGTTTACCTCATTGGACCGTTCCTCAAACGATTGGGAAGTATTTACTCTAACCGGGAAACCATTTCTAAAAGTATCGTTGCGCTCGTATTTATCATATTACTTGCCTCTGCCTATTCAACCGAAATCATTGGAATTCACGCATTATTTGGTGCATTTCTCGCAGGTGTTATCATGCCACCGAATTTGAATTTCCGTAAAATTCTCATCGATAAAATTGAAGACGTTTCACTCGTCCTATTATTACCGCTTTTCTTTGTTTTAACTGGTTTGCGAACGCAGATAGGCTTACTCAATGAACAACATTTGTGGTTCGTTTGTGGATTGGTTATTTGTGTTGCCGTTGCAGGGAAATTCGTTGGTTCGGCCTTAGCTGCCAAGATAATCGGACAAAGTTGGAAAGACAGTTTGTCGATTGGGGCTTTGATGAACACCCGTGGTTTGATGGAATTAATCGTATTAAATATTGGATACGATTTGGGCATCCTCACTCCTACTGTGTTTGCGATGATGGTGATAATGGCTTTAGTAACCACTTTTATGACTGGTCCATCCTTATCGTTCATCAACTGGATATTCAAGGAAAAATATGTTCAACCCGAAATTTTACCAGTTAAAAAGGAAGTACCAGCTTTAAAAGTTTTGATTTCTTTTGGATTAGCCAGCAGTGGAAGAAAAATTCTGCGTTTAGCTACTCAATTATATGGTACTGATTCCAAGTCGGTGCATTATTCGGCGGTTCACGTTACGCCAAGTGCTGATGTGAGTTTAATTAATGTGAGTGAATTTGAGCAACAGAGTTTCAAACCGATTCGTGCTGAAGCGGAGAAGATGAAAATTGCATTGGAGTCGCACTATAAACTCAGCACCGATTTACATAAGGAAGTTACCAGCATGATTGAAAAAGAGGAAATCAACCTCTTGCTAATTGGAGCTGGAAAATCGCTGTATACCGGATCTTTATTGGGTAATATTGTTGGAGTTGCAAAAACACTATCGCCCGAAAACCTATTAGGAACTATCACAGGGGCGAATCCGCTTTTCAGAACCGACTATTTGATTGATGAAAGAGCACGGGCTTTTATTGAGCAATCGAGTTGTGATGTGGGGGTTTTAATTGACCGCGATTTTAGTGATGCTGGCACTTTATTTCTTCCTTTGTTTGGAGAAGAAGATGCCTTTATGTTGAATTATGCGCGCAAGTTTATTCTGAATTCTAAATCAGATGTTTCGGTAATGGATTCGTTTGAGCAATTAGCTGCAGATTCGGTAATACGTGAGAAATTCAACCGACTTAAATCCGAATTTCCCGATAGAATTAATCTACTTCAAGTTAAAACCATAGGAAAAGAATTCCTTTCACAACAGGAATTAATGCTAATTAGTTACCCAAGTTGGAAAGGCTTGATTGATAGTAAGAGCTTATGGCTTGAACATGTGCCAAGTGTACTTATTTTGCGTTCACGTTTACAGTAATTGCTGGGATTTTCAAACTGCGCAGGCGAAATAAGAAGTACAATCCCAACATAAACAAAACGCCTAACAAGAGTATCGATGCTCGCATAGAACCTGTGAGGGTTTCAAGCAATCCGAAAAGAAAAGTTCCTAATACAACCGACATTTTCTCGGTTACATCATAAAAGCTGAAATAGGCTGCATGATCATTCGTTGGTGGCAATAATCGCGAATAAGTAGAACGTGCTAAAGCTTGAACACCACCCATTACCAAACCTACTACACTCGCTAAAATCATAAAACCAACCGATTCAGTTACGTAGTAAGCTCCCACGCAGATTCCAATCCAGATAATGACCGAAAGAATCATCGCTTCCATATTACCATAACGGCGAGATAAGCGCGCGAAACCAATCGACCCGGCCACGCCAACAAGTTGTATTATAAGAATGGTTGGAATGAGCACTTCATCCTTCAAGCCTATTTCCTTTTTTCCAAAATTGGCAGCCATATACATAATAGTCAAAACTGCCATCATCGTAAAAAAGAAGGCCGA
>JBIKOC010000057.1:0-7534 GCA_044358335.1 Flavobacteriales bacterium
TTTTTTATTGATGAGTTAAATAGAGATGCTTTCTTGTAAAAAAAATTTAGGGATATCGAAACTATCTTACATAAGTAATTCACTTAGGGTAATTGGTTTATAGAGGAGGTTTAATTGAGCCAGCTTTGTGTAAACCCATAAAATCAATTGAATGATTAAAAAATTACTCTTTACATTTTGTGTAATTCCTTTTGGTGCGATGGCTCAGCTATCTGTGCCCGATGATGCTAACTTGTTAGCATTGCATGAGGAAACACCTATTGAAGTGTCGGATGAAAAGCTCAAAGCTATCGACACGCGACTTGAAATTGGTCGCATGGATGCTGAATACGTATTATACGTAAACAGTTTTGAGATAACTACTATGTTGGTACAGTTGATGGATCAATCGGGCAAAGCATTGCCATTGGTTCGCCATGTGAATCTAGAAGAAGGAGAAAACATGATTCGTCTCGATTTATCCTCTTATCCTGCCGGTGCTTATATGATATCACTGCAAGCTCCGTATCAACGTTCTTCTGTCATCCACCGTTTATACAAACAGTAAAATCGGTTGGAAAAAACAAAGCCCCGTTAGCAGATGTTAACGGGGCTTTTTATTTATTTTCTTTTCTATATTTCGATAACCTTCACTCCCCAAGCATCAAGTTTAATCATGCCTAATTGAATCGTTTCTCCGCTCATAATATCTAATCCAGTTTCTTTTCTTCCTATGCGTTCTTGATAGCGTTCTGTTTTGATTTCTTTAGCTGTTTCATTCGCATTCAATATGATCATTACGGTTTTTAACTCATCGTATCGGAAATACACGTAAATACTTTCTTCTGGAACAAATTGCATTAATTGTCCGCTTTGTACAACCGAATTTGCTTTACGCCACTGTGCTAGTTTCCGAACGAAATCAAATCCCTGATTTTCTTCTTCGGTTCTTCCTTGAGAAGTGAATTTATTTTTTACATCGTTTGCCCATCCACCCGGAAAATCACTTCTAACATGACCATCTGGATTGGCAAAGCCTTTCATGAGAATCTCCGTTCCATAATACATCGATGGAATACCGCGCATGGTCATTAGGAAAGCAATTCCCATTTTGAATTTTCGTATATCACCTCCTACAACCGAATAAAAACGACTCAAATCGTGGTTATCCAAAAAGGTCACATTTCTGTTTGCATTTTTATACAGAATATCTTGCGCTAGCACATAATACACGCGGGCAAGTCCTTCTGTCCATCCAAATGGTCTGGTGAGCGCATCGTTTAACGCAAAATATAATTGGAAATCAACAGCTCCATCGAGTCCTGAATTGAAATTCCCGCGATCACGAAATCCTTCAGTGAAAAAAGCTTGAACCCCCACACCGTGATCCCAGATTTCGCCAAATAAATTAAGCTTTGGATATTCTTTATGCAGGTCTTTGGAAAGCTGCGCCATGTATGCTTGATCAGAATACGCATAGGTATCTATCCGGAAATCATCCACACCAGCATATTCAATCCACCAGATATAGTTTTGTGTGAGGTATTTGGCCACATGTGGATTACGTTGATTTAAATCGGGCATGTGCTGATCGAACCATCCATCGTTGAATTTCTTTCGGTCGAAATTGGACGCATACGGATCGAGTAAAGTGGGAGCGCGGTAGGATGTTTTCGTAAAGTTGTCCCATTGATTCACCCAATCTTTAGAAGGCATGTGTTGAAATAGCCAGTGATGAATTCCAATGTGGTTTGGAACAATATCCATCACCATTTTCATCCCTCGGACATGAAGCTCCTGAACGAGTTTTATATAAAGTGCATTATCCCCAAGCCGTGGATCGATTTTATAATGATCGGTAATGGCATATCCATGATAGGACGTTTTTACTTCGTTATTTTCCTGAACGGGATTTATCCAAAGTGCAGTTAGACCAAGTTCTTGCAAATAATCAAGGTGATTGATAATTCCTTGTAAATCTCCACCATGACGATAAAACATGGAATCACGAGTGAGCGCAGTTTCGTTCATTCCTGCGATTACATCATTTTTCGGATCACCATTCGCGAAACGATCAGGCATGATGAGGTAGATGAAATCGGAAGAATTAACGCCCATTGCTTTTTTCTGAGAAGCATTGCGTGCGCGGAGTTCGTATTCATAGTGCAGTTTCTTTTTCCCTAATTGAATATCAATTGGTACGAAACCGGCTTGAGCTTCTTTTCCAATTTGAAGGGTGATGTATATAAAATCGGGATTTTCTGCAGGGACAACACTTTTCATTGTTACCTGCGGATAATTGAGGGATACTTTTCCAGCTCCTATTCCAGGGTGATAAACTAGTAATTCGAGTTCAGTATTCTGCATCCCAACCCACCAAAAAGCCGGATCAACGCGTGTAATGGTATTCTTATTATTGCCAGCTTGAACCAGCGTGCTTCCCCAACAAAGCAGCAGTAAAATGTAAACACGGATTTTCATAGCGTTAAAAATACACTAAAACCCCAATCCCTAATCCTCAATAAAGAATTCCTAATCTGTAATTGACAATTCGAAATTGCCTTACCCGTGTATCTGTCCGATTTTTCCGTATCGGCTAATTACTTCTGCTTCATAATCGAGCCATTGTTGCCAGCGAGCATCTACATCAACCACATTCGGGTTCGCATATTTGCGGGCAAACTGAAGGAACAATGTATAATGTCCTGCTTCACTTGCCATTAATTCGCGGTAAAAGTCAGCTAATTCTTCGTCCTCAATATTATCGCTCAACACACGAAAACGCTCACAGCTTCGAGCTTCAATCATGGCAGAGAAAAGTAAACGGTCGACCAATAATTTGTTTTGATCACCTTCTTTACTAATAAACTGCGCCAGTTCGTTTACGTATGGATCTTTGCGTTCACGACCGAGTTTCATTCCGCGTTTTAGAATGATTTCGTGTACACGTTGAAAATGCTCCATTTCTTCACGAACCAAAGCGCTCATTTCTGTTACCAATTCCGGATATTCCGGATATTTTACAATCAGCGAAATGCAGGTTGATGCAGCTTTCTGTTCGCAAAAGGCATGGTCGGTAAGTACTTCTTCCATGTTTTGTTCAGCTAGATAAGCCCAGCGAGGATCGGTATCTTTTTTCAATCGGAGCATGGTGCAAATTTAGGAAAGCTTAAATCAAGAAGCAGAATAAATATTCTTTGGATGAATTAAATATGTGATAAAAACCGTGGTGCAGCAATTCCAATCACATAGTTCTCAATCACATTCAAAGAAGCAGCTGTGTCAAATCCTTCAAATCCAGTGATATCCGTATAAGCTATTTGCTTCTTGTAAGCTTCTAAAAACGGAACCGAAACAGGTGCAAAACTCCAGTGCCATTTTTCTTCTTCATATCCCGTATTTCGATCTGTTCCTTTTGAAGTATAGGGTTGGAAGAATCCAAACTTTCCTGCATTCCGACACAGCCATTCATATTCTTTCTTCCCACGTTCTTCATCGAAATATGATTCCTCTAAGGAGTTGATATCTAAGTCGCTTCCCCAGTGATGGCGAGATGTTCCGGGCATAGCCGAAAAGCGCAAAATCAAGCTTGCTTTTTCTTCGGCTGATAGATTTCCCTCTGCTAAATTTCTTCCATTAGTTAAGGTTCTCCCCGACCATTTATTCTCCCAAATCTGCTTTTGACGGTCAAAATTTCGGGTGGATGAAATCACCTTCAAATCTAAACCATCACGTTTAGCAGCTTCATACAAACGCATCCAAGCTTCAACCACTTCCTTCCTTAAGAAATGCACATCTTCATCGCAACATTCAAGTGGCAATTGAGTAAATCCTACATGTTTCGTTTGGTCAATCTGACCCAATAATTCTTCTTTACTAAGCTGCATCATTGAAGCTTCAACTGCACAAATCCGGCACGCTCGGTGCTTCCAAAACGATAACGGTAATAATAAACTCCTTCGGGCAATTCAACACCCGAATCAGTTTTACCATTCCAACAAGCCGAATCATTATCCTCAGCCGTGAAAATTAATTCACCCCAACGGTTGTAAATAAAAATATCCGAACAAGGCACAAATGCTACATCCCAAGGTTGCGGAACTAACTGTAAAGCAGGACTAAAGCAGTCGTTTATTCCATCACCATTTGGAGAAAATGCATTGGAATTATTTTCCTTGTAGTAGTTCGAAATATCGTCGATGAATTGTGATAATGTAAATGTATCGCGGCACTCACCGTTTTTTGCAATTAGTTGAACGACTAAAGAGTCATTGAATGGAAACACACTCAGAGGATTCTCATCAGTGCTGGTTTGTCCGTTACTGAAAAGCCAACTTAACTGTTCGGCCGATGAACTAGAATCACTGAACGCTACATTCATTCCTTTGCAATCGGGATACAATTCTAAGCCAAATAAAGCAGTTGGTTTTGAAACTATGTTGACAATCAAAGAATCTCGCGCAGGGCACTCATTACTTGTTTCTTCTGGGAATTGAATGACATTAAACTGTGTTTCTTGGAAAACTATAGCAATAGGGGTGGCTGAGGTATCATTTGAAAGAAATGCAGAAGGAGTCCACAAATAGCTATGATTACCTTGTAAATCGGGTAATCCAATTGTAGCTGGTTCTCCAGAACATGCATTTACATCTGGACCTACATCCAAAATATCCCATCTTGCTTGAACGGGAACATCTAGTGTATCTACACAGCCTTCGGGACGATTAATTAAAACTGTATAAGTTCGATTTCCGGTAAGGTATGCAAGAGGATTTTGTTCTGATGTAGAACTTAAGTCTGTTGAAGGACTCCAAGTAAAAGTTGTTCCAGGAGCGTAATCGCCAATTGGTCCAATTTCAAGAGAATCGTAAATGCAATCCTCTGTGAGAGCTAATAAATTTCGTTCCGTACCATAAACAGTTAGTTGCTGGCTAATCGTATCGACGCAAGTACCAACACTAACAATTACCGAATAAATGAGACTTGTATCAGCTATGAGCGTTGGTTTTCGAACGGTTGAGTCACTTAATGTTGTTCCCGGATTCCAGCGAAAATCAAAATAAGGATCATCGAATTCATCCGGACCTAATGTTACTTCATCACCTTTACAAGCCGATAATGGAAGTAGAGTTCCTTGAATGTCTGAAATCACTTCAACTGTTAATGAAACAGTATCGGCTGCATTACATGTTTGAGTGCTTGTAGCAATCAAAACGACTTCATAGGTGCCACTTTCGGTAAATGTGTATGTGAAATTAGAAGCGGTTGAAATTTCGGTATCTCCAATTCTCCAACTAAATAAATCGGCATTCACACTGGTATTGCTGAATTCGGCTGTATAAGGTGCGCAGCCAATTGGATCGGTAATGCTAGCAAAAGCGGAAACAGTAATAGGTGATTCGAAGTCGAACTTCACCAATAAATTATTGCAATTAAACGAGTTGTTGGTAGGTGAAAACGAATTTGCAGTTATGCCGGGGAAATCACTTTGTCCGCCACAACCAGCGCATATCGATTGATAAATCACCCCTTTACGATCGAAACGACTTGTTCCACCATCCACGTGATCTAAACTATTGGGTCCACCTAGGAAAGAAGCATAAACAAGCGATTGGGCTTGATTATCCATCACATAGAGATAAAAGTCGTTATTGTCGGTAGTGTTTTGAAAAGCATCGGGTGTGGTAAGAAGCCCATTGGTACCTTGACCAAACGGATTTAAATCGCCACCCCAACCGGTGCAATATATTTTATCACACAAGTCAACTAACAAAGCAGTTGGAGCGATATCGGGAGAACCGGATGCTGCACCAAAAGCATTTGACCAAACAATGGTAGTAAGCAAAGGATCGTATTTCATAAGAAACTGATTCCCTCCAATCACTCCGATGGCAGTATTCACGTTAAACGTATTTCCGGTAGCCTCGGTTTGACCAAAAAGATAGATGTGATTTGTTTTATCTGTACCAACAATAAAGGATTGATCATATCCACTTGACCCAATAAATGTTGATGCAATGAGTGTTGTTCCAGCGGAGTCGATTACCGAAGCAAAACCATCGGTAGCACCGCTATAAGTGCCTTGATTTGCAGTTGCTGAAATGGGGAAGTCAGAAGAATTTGTTCCTCCAGTAACTACTGCACGTTCGTCGGTATCTACCACTAAATAAAAAATACCATCTGCATCTGAACCACCATGATAGGTAGACCAGAGCAATTGACTGAGATTTCCATTGAGTTTGATAACAATTCCATCTTGGGAACCTCCACCATAATTCGGTTGGATTGCATCAGGAGTTATTGGGAAATCGGTGCTTTGTGTGCTTGTTCCCACATACACATTATTGTTTGCATCAACCCAAAGTGCTCCGCGAATTTGATCAGCATAGTTTACAGCTAAAGACTCATTTAAGCCATCATTACCAGTTCCGCCAATTAATGTTGATCCTAAAAGTTGGCTACCATCATTCGATAATCGACAAACAAACATATCTAATCCAGTTTCGAATGTAATACCATCGAAGAAAGTGCTTGGTCCACCTTTATATTCCGATGAATAAGCTCCAGATGTTATAGGAAAATCATTTGATCCTGTTGTCCCGAAAATGAGTAATTCATCGTACTCATTTACAATCATACTATGCGGCAATTCTGGACTAGAACCTCCAATATAAGTTACATACAATGCATCGCTACCATCTGGGTTATATTTTAAAATACCTATGTCTAATACTCCTCCACCAAAATTCTCTTGGTAAGCACCTGTGGTAGATGGGAAATTCGCTCCGAAAACAATTCCTCCAGAATAGCCATTTCCGGCATTGTCGTAAGTGGCTGTATATCCCCAATTATCATCTGTTGAACCCGAATAAGTGGCGAAAATTAATTGTGGGTCAATGGTTAACAATTTTGAATGATCGTATTGACCTAAATCAAACCCAATACTCCCATCTTGATTCTGACGAAACGAACACGCTACTAATTCACGAACTCCATTTTCTTCCTGCCATGCAACAGGAGCTTGCTCAATAATTTCTCCCAAACTAGTTTGAATATACAAGGTATTATTTCGAATACTCACCGATTCGGAACCCGTAAATTGCATCTTGATGAGAGAAGCATTACCACCTGGTTTAACGTTAAAATCATATTTAATTCCAGTAGCTCCTGTGTAAATAATCCAGTCGGTTTGAGGATATATTTCAGGATAACTGAGTTTTTTCCAAGCTTGTAAACCCGAAGCCCAGTGAGAACTTTCATTTCCTTGGTAATAATTGTATTTGGTTGTAGAACCATTTTCGGTAAGTGCCTGAATGCCCGAATTAGCTCCCATCAATTGCATTTGAACAGCATGATGGCGAATTAAATCAGATGTGTTCTCTGTTTCATCATGCCCAACATGCGAATGATTGTGCTTTGCTTTTACAGCTTCACCATCATATAAAACATAAGTCAAACCGCCATCTCTTACGAATAGCGCTCCGTTTTGAATACCAATTCGATATTTAACTGCTGATGGCCATTGTCCACCATTGGGAATAAATCCACTTCGTTG
>JBIKOC010000191.1:0-4480 GCA_044358335.1 Flavobacteriales bacterium
CCAAACTGTAATGTTCGTGAATACCAATAAAAACAGGAGTAGTGTGCGTTGCATAGCTTTCATACGTGCAACGAATTTACACAAATATTCAGCTTATTCTCGAATCAACTCAACTGAACCTTGAAGTTCCTGCCCTTGTCCTTCAAATAAGAAGAAATATGTACCTGATGGACAATCTTGTTTGTTCAATGCTTTACCATTCCAACATCCATCGGATGATTCTTTGCTTTCGAACACGGTAATTCCCCAGCGATCATAAATTCGCAGCGATGTACAAGATAAAAAACGGGTATCATCAGGAGCTGGTAAATCTTGTAAAGCAGGCGAAAAACAATCATTTTTTCCATCTCCATTTGGTGAAAATGAATTAGAATGATTGATACTGAAATACTCACTCAAATCCTTCAATGGCTGTTCAAATTCTAGGGTGTCGACACAATTAGGGTTGCTTACGATCAAAGTAATGTAAATGGTGTCTCCGTAATTGTAGGTAATTTCTGGATTAGCTATGTCGTTTTGTGGAGCAGAACCATTTCCAAATGTCCAGTTATAGGTATCAACTAACTCGCTGTTATTGATGATTTTCACTTTAACATCTGTACAGCTTGCAATTACTTCTGTGTCAAAATCAGCTAAAGGCGAATCAGGTGGAATTATAACCTGTAAACTGTCAATTCCCGGACAACCTAAAGCGGTATCAATCGGAGAACGAACCAAAGTAAACATAGTACTTTCATCGACGCTTGCTAAAGGCACGGCTACTGCCTGTGTATCTAGCGGAGAACTTGGCGACCAGAGATAGGTATAAGCCGTTTTGTCGCCGGGAAGTCCTATCGAAACTGTTTGTCCACGACAGATATTCAAATCGGGACCAGCATCCAAAGCTGAAAGTCGCACATCGATGTATTGTTCAATCGTATCGGCGCAGGTTCCAAGCGAAAGATAGAGGACGTAATTAACGCTTTGTTGAGGAGTTGAAATAGGTTGCTGAGCTGAAGCTTCGTTCAGCCAAGTGCTAGGATTCCAGTTGACTTCATAATAGGGATCAACCGGAAATGGCGGTCCTAATTCTACAGAACTCAAGTAGCAAACCGATAGTGAATCGAAAATATCGTGTGTTGAATTAACGACGCGAATTTGTTTGGTAAATGTATCCACCACATTACAACTACTAGGATTAGAAGCAATGAGTTGAATAGTATAAACTCCTGGATTTGTTAAGGTTGAGTTTGGATTTTCGGAAGTGGAAAACTCGGTGCCATTAATCAACCAAGAATACGATGTAGCAAAACTGCTCGAATTACTGAAGTCAACAGTAAATGGCGCACATCCAATAGGTGGTGAAGTGAAACTTGCTACCGTTGCAGGTAATTGAAAATCGAATTTTAGAACAGCATTATTACAACCACTCTGACTTCCATTTGTATTTGACCAAACGTTAGGAGTAGTTGGGAAATCATCGTGTCCGCCACATCCAGCACATACCGATTGATAAATAATTCCTTTCCGGTCGAATCGACTAGTACCACCATCCACGTGTTCTGAACTCAAAGAACCACCGAAAAATGTAGCATAAACCAAACTCTGATCGGCTTCATCAAGCACCATCAGGTAAAAATCATTGTTGTCGGTTGAAGTTTGAAAGGCATCTGGAGTTGTTGTTAATCCACTTGTTCCGCCAAATGTTCCACCACTGGCAGAAGAGTTATTCGCTCCACCCCAACCCGAAATAAATATCTGTCCACAGATATCTACAGTAAATGCACTCGGTGTGATATCAGGCTTCGCCAAACCATTGCCAAAACAGGTTGACCAAGTTCGTGATGTTAAACTGTTGTTGAATTTCGAAATGAACTGCTTACCATTTGCTTCCGAAAAATTGAAGTTCGATTGATAAAAATTTCCACCTTTTTCGGTCTGTCCAAATACGTAGATATTACTCTGACGGTCGGTTGCGAGAAAATAAACTTGGTCGTAAAGTTCTGCTCCGTAAAATGTTGAAGCGAAAATACTTTGTCCGTTTGGACGAATCCCAGTGATAAATCCATCACATTGTCCGCCAGCATTCGTTTGCTGAACTACACCATTCGTAGCAGGGAAATCGATAGATGTTGTACCACCACCAACAAACACATTTCCTTGTTGATCGAGCACTAAATTCATCACACCATCGGGAGAGTTTCCACCTAAATAAGTTCCCCAAAAAAGGGTACTCAAATTCGCATTAAATTTCACCACCATTCCATCTTGTGAACCTCCGCCATATGTGGGTTGAAATGCATTTCCGGGTACTGGAAAATCGGTTGAAGAAGTGCTACAGCCTACGTAAACATTGTTTTGTGCATCAATGGCAATTCCTCCTCGTGCTTCATCAGCATAATTATAACGTAGTTGAGAAGCTGTATTTAATCCATCATTTCCAGAACCGCCCAGCAGGGTAGAAGCTAAAAGTTGAGTCCCGTTTTCAGATAATCGGCTTATAAATAAATCGGTACCACTTGGGAATTTAATTCCACTATTTAAAACATTGATTTCTGTTCCTCCACCAAATGTGCGTTGCCATGCTGTTGAACTAGTAGGAAAATCGCTTGATCCTGTTGTTCCAAACAAGAATAATTCGTTGCTACTACTTACAATTAAACTCTGAGGGATTTCATTTTCTGCACCACCTAAATAGGTCGCGAATAGTCGTTGTCCGGCATTGTTGTACTTGATAATTCCGATGTCACTCGGGCGAGATCCGCTTCCACCAGCAAAATTCTGCTGATATGCACCTGGCGTTATTTTATATCCAACTCCAAATACAACTCCTGCTGAATAGGTATTGCCAGCATTGTCATATGTGGCGGTAAATCCCCAGTTATCGGCAGTTGAACCAGAGAAGCTTCCAAAAACCAATTGTGGATCAATAATAAGCTGAAAGTTGGAATCGTATTTCCCTAACTTAAAGCTTACAATTTGGTTGTTGAGTTCGAATTTACATGATACTTCTCTTTTCTCCCCATCAATTATCTGCCAGGCAATTGGAGCGTGTTCTTCCAGCATTCCTAGTGAAGTCCAGATGTGTAATTTACCATCTACCACTTTCATTTTATCGGCACCGGAATACTGCATTTTAATTAATCCCGGATTGGCATTGGGGGCCAATTCAAAATCGTATTTCAATCCTGTTTGGTTGGAGTAAATGAGCCAATCAATACCAGAATAAATATGTTTACTAATTACTTTCTCAAATACAGAAACGTTCGAAGCCCAGTTATTACGGTCTTTTCCGATATAATAGTTGGAATAATAGGGTAACTGTTTCTCACCTGAAAAACGGGCTTCTTTTTCGGATCCAAGTAATTCCATTCGAATAACATGTCCCTGAATTAGCTCGGGCTCTTGTTCATTCGTGCCATGTTGATGGCCTTCGTGATTGCTTTTTTGGAAATGATAGCTTAATCCTTGTTTCTCGAGGAATAGAGCCCCGCCAGGTATTTCGGCACGGAAACGAACCTGTTGAGGCCATTGTCCTTTGTTCTGTTCAAAACGCGCGCCTCCATCAGCCAATAATGGCGAAACGTTCAGCACAAGCAAAAAACAGAATAAAATTAACCGAGTACTTGTTTGCATTCCATAAAGGCTTTTTCAAAAATACCTGCTTGGAATGCTTGTACGAGGATTATCCCTTAATGGTTATTAACATGCAATGGTCGAACTAGCGGACGATCAGAGCCTGCTTGAATCTTTATAAAGTACATACCATTTGCCAAGTTTAATTGGGTTAATGGAAGTATTTCCATACAGGTTCCAGCTGCTTGTAAGCCACGGTTGACTTGAGAAATCACTCTTCCGGTTGCATCTAAAATCGTGTAACACATCGTGCTAGCTTTCTTCAATTGAGTATTTACAATTGCTATATCCGAAGCTGGATTGGGATAAATCTGCACATCAGATGTCATCAACTGATCATTCAATCCGGTTTGATCTATACTACCATCACGATAAATCACGCGTGAAATTGTTTCAGTTCCAATGAAAGGTAAAACGTTAGCAGTAATTTCGAGTAAAGGCCAACCATATCCGGGAGCTAACCACTTGTATTTAATTTCGGTTTGTGCAGGTAATTGGATGCCAAATCCTAATTGATCGATGGCAACAGTATCGGTGTAAACTAATTCTGAACGTAAGCGCAACGCTTGAAAAGTACCAAATGGTGTAATTAATGTTCCCCAACCATCCACTTCGTTATTTCTAACCGCTTGTCGACCATAATAGCCAAGAGTAGGAATTTGAATATTGAAGCTGTAAGCCGATGAATTTGTGCTAGAAGATGTAAGTGGAAGTGGAACTAACACATCTGCATCGCTGTAAGGAATTGGAACTGGAAAGCTGTTGATACTCGCACCGAAACCCTTTTGAGAAAAATCTCCTGAATTACTTTTGTAAAAATTGAACACATCAGTAATCGAGATTTCAAATCCAGGAATCGGAATCG
>JBIKOC010000288.1:0-3512 GCA_044358335.1 Flavobacteriales bacterium
CGTTTATTCTTTTGACCATACTTGGACCATTGTTGATGGCTGGTGTGGCTATCGTTCCCATTTGGCTTGCCAATGCGAATGAAACTATTCGGACAGTTGCTGTTTTAGATGAAACGGGTGTGGTTGATTATCAACTAAAATCCAATGAGAACATTCAGTTTCAGTATACACATGGAAAGCTAGCAGATGCAAAAAAAGCCATGGAGAATTCATCTACTTATGCTTTGGTATATATTCCAGGTGAAGAGGGAGATAATCTAATGACTATACAGAATAACATCAAGCTCTATTCGAAAGAACAAGTGAGTTTGAATGTGAAAATTTACATAGAAAATCAGATTGAGAAGCAGATAGAACGCGCCATGCTTAAATCGAGTGGTGTAGATAAAGATCTAGTTTCGAGTATCGAGAAGACGGTTAAAGTTTCGATTAAGAATATCTCCTTAAGTGAGAAAGGGAAAAGCAATACCAGTAACAATGTGGAGATAAGTACGATTCTCGGAGGTATTTCTGGATTTCTGATTTATTTCTTCATTTTCTTTTTTGGTGCGCAAGTAATGCGCGGTGTGATAGAAGAGAAAAACAACCGAATTGTAGAGTTGATCATTTCTAGTGTTAAGCCTTTTCAGTTGATGATGGGCAAAATCATTGGTATTGCAATGGTTGGATTAACTCAATTTTTACTTTGGGTGATTCTTACTGCATCTATTTATACTGTTTTCATGAATACTGTGGTGAAAGAGAAATTTAGTGCGGAGAAAATTGAAATGCTAAAGGCGAAAAGTCCGGATGGAACTGCGGTGGAAGACATTGACCAAATGGCCGATATGAATAAGCTGGTAGATGGAATTAACAGTGTGAATTGGGCATTGATTATCCCATGTTTTATATTTTATTTCCTCGGTGGATATTTGCTTTACGGAGCCATGTTTGCGGCAGTTGGAGGAGCTGTTGATACCGATTCCGATACACAACAATTCATTTTGCCCATTACCGTTCCGCTGATTTTTTCATTTATCATGGCTCAAACGGTTCTTAATGATCCTACTGGTGTTATGGCAAGATGGTTATCTATCATTCCATTAACATCTCCCATTATCATGATGGTACGATTGCCATTTCAGGTGCCTGTTTGGGAACTTGTGTTATCGATGGTAATGATGGTAGTTGGTTTTGTGTTTACCACATGGATTGCTGGTAAGATATATCGGACTGGAATTTTGATGTATGGTAAGCGCGTAACATGGCGGGAAATGGCTAAATGGCTCCGTTATTAATGTTATTGTAGACGTTGATAACCTGTTAACATTCTTTGCAGAAATCAGCATAGGGATTTCTTAACATTGGAACTCCAATTTTCTCTGTGTGAAGCTCGCTATTATTGACATCGGTACCAATACATTTAAACTCATGATCGCCCGAGTTCAGGAGGATGGTCAGTTTACTGTAATTGATAAAGAGAAGATTCCCGTTAAGTTGGGAGAAGGGGGAATTAACAATCATGTGATTGCCCACAATCCATATCTGCGTGGTTTAAAAGCCATGAAGACACATAAAGCGCGTATTGATCGATTCGAGGTAGATAAGACTTTAGCTTTTGCCACATCGGCTATTCGAAGTGCAGCCAATGGGAAGGAATTTGTGAAGAAGGTAAAAGCTGAAACTGGAATAGATATCGAAATCATTTCGGGCGACCGCGAAGCTGAGCTGATTTATTACGGTGTGCGACAAGCCCTCGATTTAGGTACGGAGAAAGTGTTGATTATGGATATTGGTGGAGGAAGTACCGAATTCATCATCGCCGACCGAGATCGCATCTATTGGAAACATAGTTTTGATTTGGGAGCAGCAAGACTTTTAGAAGTTATCAATCCTTCAGAACCGATTACCAAAGCCGAAATTAAACGACTGAAGGCATACCTCAAAGATCAAATGTTATTGCTTTGGGGCGCTTGTGAATTGTATCCAGTGAGAACGCTCGTTGGATCTTCGGGTAGTTTTGATTCATTAGCAGAGATGATTTACTATCGCTTTCACACCGAGGAAAATCCTTTAGTGAAAACAGAATACAATTTCGATCTAGATCATTTTGAAGCTATCTATAAGATTCTTCTCAACTCAACAATTGAGAAACGTTTTAAGATGAAAGGTCTTGCAGCAATGCGAGTGGAAATGATTGTTGTTGCAGTAATTATGATTAAATATGTGATGAAGAAAATCAAGCTCAATACTATGCGCTTATCCACCTATTCACTCAAAGAGGGAATTCTCTTCGATCACTTACGTGCCACTAAAGAACTAGAAAATCATGGCTAAAATTCTTATCGTAGACGATGAACGTGCTATTCGAAGTACGTTGAAAGAAATACTCGAATACGAAAATCATCAAGTAGATGAAGCTGTTGATGGTGCTGAAGGATGGGAGAAAATCCGTTCGGGTAATTACGATATCCTATTAAGTGATATCAAGATGCCTCGTATGGATGGAACCGAGCTGCTGGAAAAAGTTTTAGAGCAAGGTATCGACTGTCCAGTAATCATGATATCCGGCCACGGAACAATTGAAACGGCTGTTGAATGCATCAAAAAAGGAGCTTACGATTTTATTGCCAAACCGCTGGATTTGAATCGTTTGATGATTACTCTTCGAAACGCGTTGGATAAATCGAATCTCATACAAGAAACCAAAATCCTCAAAAAGAGAGTCAGTAAAACTATTGAAATGGTAGGTGAATCTCCCGCCATTCGTAAGGTGAAAGACATGATTGAACGTGTTGCACCAACCGATGCACGCGTTTTAATTACAGGACCAAATGGTACCGGAAAAGAATTGGTTGCTCGTTGGATTCACGCTAAAAGCAACCGAAATGAAGCTCCCTTAATTGAAGTAAATTGTGCCGCCATTCCGTCCGAACTCATCGAAAGCGAATTGTTTGGTCATGAGAAAGGAGCTTTTACAAGTGCAGTAAAACAACGTAAAGGTCAATTTGAATTGGCTCATGGTGGAACATTGTTCTTAGATGAGATTGGTGATATGAGTCTTTCGGCTCAAGCCAAGGTTTTACGTGCGTTACAGGAGAATAAGATCACTCGTGTTGGAGGCGAAAAAGAAATAGCGGTTGATGTTCGCATTATTGCAGCGACGAATAAGAATCTGCTAGAGGAAATCAGTCGAGGAAATTTTAGGGAGGATTTATATCATCGTTTGAGTGTAATCATCATTCAAGTTCCTTCTTTAAATGAAAGACCAGAAGACATTCCATTACTAGCCGAATATTTTCTACAGTTAATCTGTTCGGAATATGGAATTCCAATAAAGAAAATAAATTCGGATGCACTTGCTGAAATGCAGGCGCTGCAATGGACTGGGAATATTCGTGAGTTTCGAAATGTAATCGAACGTCTCATTATTCTTTGCGAAAAGGATATTACTGTTCAGGACGTACACACTTTTGCACGACCCGCACGTTAAGTAAAAAACTAAATTTTGCTTATGAAAGGACTCCAGCTGA
>JBIKOC010000289.1:0-3509 GCA_044358335.1 Flavobacteriales bacterium
CCGATTCTTTATCCAAGAAAAAACCTGTCGACTCAATCACTACATCCACATTCAACTCTTTCCATGGAAGATTTGCCGGATCTTTTTCTGCAAAAACTCGCATGTTATGTCCGCCTGCCTCAATAGAATTCTCAGTCGCATTAACTGCAACAGGCAAACGGCCGTGAACAGAATCATACTTAAGCAAATGTGCTAGAGTATTAACGTTCGTTAAATCATTAATCGCAACAACTTCTATATTCGATTTAGATAAGATAGCGCGAAAACTAATTCGTCCAATGCGACCGAATCCATTTATTGCTACTCTGATTTTACTCATGATAATAGTATTAAATCTTATTTAGTGTCAAAAATACACTTTGAAAATTAATTATGCAAATAATTATCCCTATTTGGGATTAAATAATTATTAACACTTCTGATTTATTTCGGATTCGTTGGGTACAGTATCGATTTTGTTTCGGTTTTGCTAATTCAGCAACTAAAACAAATGTTTCTCCGCATGATAGGATGAACGAACTAATGGTCCGCTTTCTACATACCTGAATCCTTTTGTTAGCGCATATTCGCGGTACTCGGCAAATTTTTCAGGTGTGATAAAATCAATCACCGGTAAATGTTTAGGTGTTGGTTGAAGATATTGTCCCATGGTGAGAATATCGACTTTGTTTTTTGCTAGCTCATCAATAGTTTCTAGCACTTCGGTTTCGGTTTCGCCTAAGCCAAGCATAACGCCCGATTTAGTGTTACAACCTCCTTCTTTTAAACGTCTTAGGACTTCTAAGCTTCGGTCAAATTGAGCCTGAATACGGACTTGTTTGGTTAGTCGGCGAACGGTTTCTAAATTATGAGAAACGATTTCGGGACGAATGTCAATAATGCGTTGCAGATTCTCCCATTTACCCATGAAATCGGGGATGAGTGTTTCGAGCGTTGTTCCCGGACTAGCTTGACGAATAGCCTGAATGGTTTCGACCCAAATAATGGAACCGCCATCTTTTAAATCGTCACGGTCGACCGAAGTGATAACGGCATGTTTCACACCCATGAGTTTCACCGAACTAGCAACTCGGTTAGGTTCTTGCCAATCGACAGCACTTGGCATTCCGGTAGCAACGGCACAAAATCCGCAAGAGCGAGTACAAATATTACCTAGAATCATGAATGTAGCAGTGCCGGCACCCCAACATTCGCCCATGTTTGGACAATTACCACTTTCGCAAATGGTATGAAGTTTATGTTCTTCAACTAGACTTCTAACCTGGGCATATTCAGGACCCGTAGGTAGTTTTACGCGAAGCCATTCCGGTTTCTTTTTTCGGATGGAAGTAGTTTCATTTTCAGTTGGCTGCAAATCACTCATGATAATTCCATTGTTTTCCGATCAAAAGCCGGATAAAGAAGGTGAAATAGAAATTGCTATTTGTATTAAATGCCATCATCGGAACAGGTTTAGCAAAGGCATCAACAGTAAACCCTGATTCAACCATTCTAAGCTGTTGTTGTTCATGACCAAACTCAAAATTTAATAGAAAAGATGCATAAAGTCCTGGATGAATTTTCGATTCTCCAAAACCCTTGAAATAGGATGCTCGTCCAGCAATATTATCTGGGAAATGTTTATCCGGATTATATTTCTCAATCGATTCAGTTACTCCATTGAGATCATCAAATTTATACACACTCAAATACACCGGTTTAGCCAAGCCCCAAGAAGCGCCACCATACAAACCCCAGGAAACTTCCACTCCACCTTTGTCGCCCCGTTGATTGATGGTTTTTTGTTTACCAATACCCGTCCGAAGTATCAATAAAGCATTCAGTTTGCCATAAATAAATCCACCGTTATTATCGCTAAACTGGTTGACTTGCTTGGTTTCTTTGGGATGCTTCATAGTAAGCAAAGCAAAATCCCCCAGCAAATAACTATATCCTGTAAGGTGTTTTCCTCTCCGATAATTAATTCCCAAACCGTTACTATGTAGCATTAAGCCACTATGCTTAACCTTCGAGTAAAGGATTCCTGTTTCTTCGATCGAGTTGACTACTTGAGCTTGAACGGATAGATTTCCAATGAATAAACTCCCAATCAAACAAATTTCCAAAAGGAAAATTCGAGTGCAGATTGAAATTGGGTATGTTTGGGACATCAAGCAAAGATACAACAGAAACCAAAAAACCATTTATCAGTCATGCCGACTATTCATTCACGTTATTTAGGTGATTTGCGCACAGAGCAAACTCATGTTGCATCAGGAGCAGTAATTATCACTGATGCGCCAATCGATAATCAAGGAAAAGGAGAATCAATTTCACCTACTGATTCGGTTTGTGCCGCATTATCGGCTTGTATGTTTACTTTGATGGGTATCGCAGCACGTACACACGAAATTCCATTTGCTGATATTGAGGCTGATGTAGATAAATACATGGCTGCATCACCCCGAAAGATTGCCAAAATCTCCATTCGTATTTATGGATTTGATCCTTCACTAACTGATCATCAACGAATAATTCTTGAACGTGCAGCTAGAACATGTCCGGTTGCATTAAGCCTGCATCCAGAAGTGGAACAAGATATTAGTTTTGATTTTGGTATTTAGAAAGAATCTACCAAATCGGCAGTAATGGAGGTGTGCGAAGCATGTTGAATCGCAATTCCATTTTTAATAAAAATTAATTGGGGAGATTCATGCTCCACAGAGAATCGTTTAGAAATTTCATTACTAATTGCTCGAAAGGCAAGTAAATCGAGATAGTAAATAGGGATATTTTTTTGACCGGTATTCCACGAGCGTTCCAAACGACTCATAGCCATGGAACTGATGGAACAACGTGTGCTATGTTTAAAAATAGCAACGGCGTCAACGTCTATTTCAGAAGAAAGTTGAACGATTGAATCTAACTGTTGCTCCGTCTCTAAAGGGAGCCAATTCAACATAAAATCAGGAGTGTTTATTTGCTGATTGTTCAGTTTTTTTGCCGTATGCAGGGCAATCAATATGCTTTCTTGATCTGCAAGACATCATCAAGCTTGTACCAATAAATAATACAGCTACTAAAACAATTTTTGGTCGACTCATCTCTTTATTATTCAGGGCAAAAATAAGCAATTAACTATTAGCTCCTGAATCTTTATGATGTGAGACGTTTTTACTGTAGGCGGGACAGTCTACATGCGATTTACAAGCTGTGAAAGACAGCAGTATCAAGGCGAAGCAGAAAATGAAGAAGTTTTTAACAGGCTGCATAGATATTTATTTTAGTCCATTTTTCTTCCCGAACGGGCAATTCAAAATAAATACGGGATAAAAAACGAAAGGTTTCCACAATGAAACGTGGTGGCAAGCCGAATACGTATGTTTGTAGGAAAGAATTATTCATGGAAAGTATCGTAGTTCAGCCTAAAATTGGTGAAAGCTGGAAGAAAGCTTTAGGAGATGAGTTTCAGAAACCCTATTTCACTAAATTGAAAGAGTTCCTAGTGGCAGAGCGCGCAGAGGCAACCA
>JBIKOC010000290.1:0-3508 GCA_044358335.1 Flavobacteriales bacterium
ATTTTCAGCTTCTATCGTCATCCTTCGTTTGGCTTAAGTCTAGACGCTTACTTAGTTAGTTTATTGGAAAATAAAACGTTTTCCTATAACTATCAGCGACTGGTTTACGAACGAATGAATGATTACACCTATCCATACACGGATGAGGAGAAGAAAGTCTTGCGTAAAATCAGCGAGCTAAGTCCGAAATCAATCGAGCAACAGTTCAACAAAAAGCAAATCCGCAGTAATTTATTTCTCGAAAAACTGTCGAATGATAAAGAGCAGATGAAAATGCTCAGTGCCTATTTCGACAGGCGTTTATCGGCTTGTCTCGAACTACTCAAGGGACAAAAAGTTTATTGGAAAGAACGCGTCTCGGACCATCCAGGTATGCAGAGTTTTCAGGTAGAATTGGAACCGGCTCATGTTACGTATTTTTTTGATCGTCAACCCGAAGGAATTCAATATCGGCTGCTAGTTGAGCATAAAACCCAAAAGCTAGATTTAAAAAAAATAGGGGCCGAAATTCTTAGCCAGAGTCCCTGTTGGCTATTGTTAGACAATTCGATTTATCATTTTGCTGATGGGACAGATGGCAATAAAATCAGCCCATTTCTTAAAAAACAAGAACTTCATATTCCGGATAAATTAGCCGATAATTTTCTAGAATTATTCATGCTTCGTGCATCAAAGAAGTTTCATGTTCAATATTCAGGATTCAATGTATTAACCGAACCTGAAAATATTCGGGCAGTTATCAGCATTGAAAACAGTTTAGATAAAAGTCCGGTTTTACAACTCAATTTCCAGTACGATCGCTTTAGCGTGACAGCAGCACAGGAGCAAGAAATGATTGTTTCGTTGCAACGCGAAGAAAACGGAATGAAGCTCATGCGATATACGCGTGACAAGCAATTTGAACTCAACAAAACCGGTATTTTAGAAAGCAACGGACTTAAACGAGTTAAGCCTTCTTGGTTTTTACCCGAACATTCGGATCAGGAAAACTGGACGCGTGATCAATTATTGGAATGGCTTTCCAAGAATAAGGACGTTTTCACACAACAAGAAATCGAGTTGGATTTAGTTGTAGAAGGGACACGATTTATTGCCGAACAAGCTCGTATCGAAACCCGAGTGGTGAAAGATGATGCGGATTGGTTTGATGTGTTAGCTGTGGTGCTCATTGGCGGATTTGAAATCCCTTTTATCAAGTTTCGAAGGAATATATTGGATCACGACCGCTATTTTAAACTTCCTGATGGGCGGATGATGTTGTTACCCGAAGCTTGGTTTACGGAATACGCCGATCTATTTGAATTTGGTGAAACAAACGACTCAAGCATACGGCTTCATAAGCAACATGAGGGTTTATTGAATAATCATCCATTGCTAAATGGAGATTTGAATGCACGTTTAAGTGAAACAGGAAAATCGCTTTATACCGATTCGCAACGTACTGAATTTGTAGTAAGTAAGCATTTGAATGCCACCTTGCGCGATTATCAGAAAAAAGGCTTCGATTGGATGTGCCGTCTTTCGCTGAAAGGCTTAGGAGCTTGCCTTGCTGACGATATGGGTTTAGGAAAAACCCTTCAGGTGATATCTGTATTGCTTTGGTCAAAAGAGCGAAAAGTTCCTAAACTTGAATCACCCGCTCCACAAATACAATTCGATATATCTGGATTTACTGGTGAAATCCCGCGCGCTGATTGGAATACTCCTTCACTCATTGTGATGGCCCCATCACTAGTTTACAACTGGGAAAATGAGTTAAGGAAATTTGCACCAAGTCTGCGAATTCACAAACACCTTGGACAACGCCGCACCACCGATCCACAACATTTCGGTCGCTATGATGTCATCCTCACCACATATGGAATTGTTCGTAACGATGTAGATCTATTAAAGCAAACCGAATTCGACCATATCGTATTGGATGAGAGCCAGTTGATTAAAAATGCACGTTCGGTAAGTTTTCAAACGGTGAAGCAACTTGTAGCGCAACAACGTATCGTGCTTACGGGAACTCCTGTAGAGAATTCACTTACTGATCTGTGGGCTCAACTCACCTTTTTACAACCCGGTTTATTGGGAAGTTTTAAGTTCTTCCGACAGGAATTTGTGATTCCTATTGAACAACAGCAGGATGCTCCCAAGCTTGAGAAGCTTAGAAAAATCATTCAACCGTTTATACTGCGTCGAACTAAAGAAGAGGTCGCACCCGAACTTCCCGAATTAACGCGTTCGGTGCATTACTGCGAGATGTCGCCAGAGCAAAAGGAATATTACGAGGAACAGAAATCGGTATATCGAAACAAGATTCTCGAAAACATTTCCCGCGATGGTTTGGAGAAAAGTCAGTTGTTGATTTTACGAGGCTTAACACACTTGCGCCAAATTGCGATTCATCCTCAGCTGCTAGACTCAAGCTACACGGGCGAATCGGCTAAAATGGATCAGGTACTTGAACTGCTTTCTCAACTTCGAGAAAGTGACAGAAAGGTGCTCATGTTTTCGCCTTTTGTAAGGCATTTGAATATTTATCGGAAGTATTTCCAAGAGCAAAAACTGCCTTTTTCGTTTTTAGCTGGAGAAGTTCCTATGCAGCAACGCGCAGGTGTGATTCAAGAATTTGATCAACATACCGGGCATCGAGTTTTCTTGATTCAATTGAAAACGGGTGGCTCAGGATTAAATCTGACTAAAGCTGATAACGTATTTCTACTCGACCCTTGGTGGAATCCAGCAGCAGAAGACCAAGCTATTGCACGTTCGCATCGTATCGGACAACATCAACCCGTTTTTGCTTGGCGGTTCATTACCAAAGACACGATTGAAGAGAAAATCCTGCATTTACAGGATCGTAAAACCCGACTTGCTAACGACATTCTAGAAGGAACTTCCTCATTTAGAACATTAACCGAGGAAGAATTGACTGACCTATTTGGCTAGTTGAACAAATCCACAAAAACTGGAATATGCTGTAAAGCAAAACTGATAAAGCCTTAGTTTAGCAAAATGCTATCAAATCTAAATCTGCTTAACCAGACTTGAATTTTGAAGTACAAGGACTGTACCCGCCTTCCTAAAAGCCCAATTCGTAAATGCATCATCAATTACCTTTTATAGAGAGAATCAAGAAAGATCTTCCTGCATCCGTCATGGTGTTTTTAGTGGCGTTACCCTTATGTTTGGGAATAGCGTTGGCTAGTGGCGCACCTGCTTTTTCGGGAATTATTGCAGGGATTGTTGGAGGGATTGTTGTTGGTTCTTTTAGTGGTTCAAACATCAGCGTAAGCGGACCAGCAGCCGGTTTAACAGTAATTGTTGTTGATTCAATTAGGCAACTAGGTTCATTCGAGGCATTCTTACTTGCGGTGTGTATTTCGGGGATTTTGCAAATTGTATTAGGCTTTATTAAGGCTGGAGTGATGGCCAATTTCTTCCCTTCGTCTGTTATCAGAGGGATGTTGGCATCCATTGGATTAGTTCTCATCCTAAAGCAATTACCCAAAGCTCTTGG
>JBIKOC010000291.1:0-3501 GCA_044358335.1 Flavobacteriales bacterium
CTTTCCCTTATCTGGTTGAAGGTAGCTAAATAATCGAGTTGCCTTTTTGATGGAACTACGATTGAGTTTTGCTTTAGGTAAATCTTTGGAAGTGTCTTTACGAGCCATAATATTCGAATGCAAACGTACTGCTATTCCTTCATTTAGTAACTTTTTCTTTTAAAAGTGACAGTTCAATGACATGAAATTAGTACTTAAAAAATACGTCGGTTATTTGCAACACGTTGGTGCCAGCAATTTTGACTAAAATCAAGTCATTTAGATTTTTATTAAGTGGATTTTGTAGATATTTGACGTTAAATAAGTCGGCATCGAATGAAACGATCTATAGTACATATGGATTTGGATAGTTTCTTTGTAAGTGTTGAACGATTGCTTGATACTTCATTGAATGGGAAGCCTGTTATTATAGGTGGTTTAGGCTCTAGATCGGTTGTGTCTTCTTGTAGTTATGAAGCTCGAAAATTTGGAGTTCATTCTGCAATGCCAATGTTACAAGCAAGAGGTTTATGTCCTGAGGCGATTATTATTGAAGGTTCAATGAAGCAATATTCCTATTATTCAGGATTAGTGACTTCACTAGTACGAGAAGCGGCTCCAGTTGTAGAGAAAGCTTCCATCGATGAATTTTACTTGGATATTTCTGGAATGGATCGATTTTTCGGCGCATGGAAATGGTCGCAAGAATTGAAGAAACGTATTTTGAACGAAACAGGTTTACCTATTTCTTTTGCTTTATCTACCTGTAAAACAGTTTCAAAAATTGGAACTGGACAAGCTAAACCTAATGGTCAGCTCTTTATTGAAGAAGGAAATGAAAAGTCATTTTTAGCTCCATTATCGATTCAGAAAATACCCATGATAGGAGCAAAGACGTTTTCATATTTACAAAAGATTGGACTTGCTAAAATTGCTGATATACAAGCATTAGAAAAATCATATTGCATTGAATTACTTGGAAAGCAAGGGAGCTACCTCTGGAATAAAGCCAATGGAATTGATCTTAGTCCTGTTGAACCATATCATGAACAAAAGTCGATTTCATCTGAAACAACATTCGAGACAGATATTTTAGATTTAAGATTGATACAAGATATTCTTACTAGTATTTCGGAAAAGCTAGTTTTCAGTATTCGTAAAAAGAACAAATTAACTGGTTGTGTTACGATAAAAATACGCTATGCCGGTTTTGAAACCCACACTCAACAAATAAGTATTCCATATTCAGCAGCAGATCATGAAATAATTGAGGCTGCTCATTTATTATTTAGTCAACATTATCAAAAAGGAAGACCAATTCGTCTTATTGGATTGAAGTTAAGTGATTTAATTTCTGGCTCTTACCAGATTCGATTATTTGATGTAAAACCCGAAATACATGATTTATATAAGACTATGGATGATATTCGAATCAAATTTGGAACGAAAGCCATTCATCGGGCTACTTCAGTTGGTAGAAAAAGACATTAGAATTTAAAGAGTCAATTTAAAATTCTGTTAGACCAATATTTAATTCTAATAAATAATTAATAACCTGATAAAGGTCATATTTTAAATACTTGAATACAGTCAATTTTGTTGTACAGAGGTATCCATCAAAACATTGACTCACTAAGTTCTCCCGTTATGAAAATTGAACAAATTTATACAGGCTGTTTAGCTGAAGCAGCTTACTACATCGAAAGCAATGGCGAAGTTGCTATTGTAGATCCTTTAAGGGAATCAAATCCATATATTGAACGAGCGAAGAAAGACAATGCAAAAATCAAGTACATTTTAGAAACGCATTTTCATGCTGATTTTGTTTCTGGGCACCTTGATTTAGCTAAGAAAACAGGAGCGCAAATTGTTTATGGACCAACTGCTCAACCTGCTTATGAAGCTTATGTTGCGAAGGATGATGATGTGTTGCAATTAGGGAATGTAAAGATTCGGGTTCTTCATACACCCGGGCATACACTGGAATCAAGCACCTTTTTACTAATTGATGAGAAGGGAAAAGATTATGCGATATTTAGTGGTGATACACTATTTATAGGAGATGTAGGTCGTCCTGATTTGGCTGTTAAATCAGATTTAAGTCGTGAAGATTTAGCTGGTCATTTATATGATTCGTTGCATAATAAATTATTTCCATTGGCCGATGATGTTATTGTATATCCTGGACATGGTGCAGGTTCTGCATGTGGCAAAAACATGAGTAAAGAAACGGTTGATACTTTAGGACATCAGAAGCAGGTTAATTATGCATTACGAGCATTAACAAAAGAGGAGTTTATTCGCGAAGTAACAGATGGTTTGGTTGCTCCTCCACAGTATTTTCCTAAAAATGCTGTATTGAATAAAATGGGATATCAATCATTTGATGATGTATATACCAGAGGAATGACCTCCTTAAGCTTGGACGCGTTTTTATTAATTTATGAAACGGAGAAAGCTTTAATTATTGATACACGCAAAAAAGAATTGTTTTCAAAAGCACATATTCCAGGTTCATGGTATATTGGAATTGAGGATAGTTTCGCCCCATGGGTAGGTGCATTAGTACAAGACTTAAAACAACCTATTTTATTTCTAGCTGATCACGGAAAGGAAAGCGAAGTTGTTACTCGATTAGCACGAGTTGGGTATGACAATACATTTGGTTATTTACAAGGAGGAATAGATTCATGGATTTCTGCAGGAAAAGCAACAGAAATGTTACCTGATATTGAAGCAGACCGCTTTGCTAAATTATATGAAACTGAACCTTTGAACTTGCTTGATAGTCGACGAAAAAGTGAATTTGATTCTGAGCATTTGTTAGGAGCAGTAAATTTTCCTTTAGACTTCATTTATCAAAACTTACACAAACTGAACCCAGATAAAACCTATTATATCCATTGTGCAGGTGGATATCGTTCGGTTATTACTTGCTCATATCTCATGTCGAAAGGATATAAGAAAGTTGTAAATATTTTAGGTGGATACAAATCACTTCGAACAACTTCATTAAAACATAGTAATTATTTAGAACCGAAAACAATGCTTTAAGATATAACATTCATAACACAAAAGCCTTGACGAGTTCGTCAGGGCTTTTGTGTGTTTTCCAAATTCTGTATAATACTATTTAGAGGCTTTATATTAAATTATCGTTGACAAGAATTCCCACCACATCCGGTGTTACTAATACCTTGCCAGAGGAAGAATGCTCCAATTAATCCATACATTAAATTCGAAGTTGTAATTCCTTCCATTAATGCAGAAATTCCAATTACAACTCTTAGAATCCTCATCAGATGCCAGTTATGGAATAATCCATTTACTATACCATTCATCTTATTTTATTTATTAAGGAATTCCATGGACCTCCATTAAATGCTGTAATTCCATTTGAAGTCAATTGACTTTTAGCTGCGCTGCTTCTAGCTCCACTGCGACAAACTGTAATGACAGCTTTATTTTTCTTTTTAAGATCTTCCATTTTACCACGAATAGAATCAAGTGGAATATTTAAAG
>JBIKOC010000292.1:0-3495 GCA_044358335.1 Flavobacteriales bacterium
GTTATCAGTGGGGAATTGGAACTCAACCTGCACTACCAACAAATCTGGCAGGTGGAACGTATACCCTGACTGTAATCGACAGCAATGGCTGCAGCGGACAAGTTAACTTTACCATTCCTCAACCAGCTCAATTAACAGCTAACATCACCGCACAAAACGTAACCTGTTTTGATGGAACAAATGGACGAGCTTTATTAAGTGTAAGCGGAGGAACACAACCGTATTCTTACAATTGGTCTAACAATGTGCAAACATCTGCCAATAACAACATCCCTGCAGGATACTATTCCTGTACGATAACCGATTCAAATGGATGTGAAGTTGAAGTTAATACGACAATCGATCAACCAACAGAATTAACGGCCAATTTACAAGTACAGCAACCCGGTTGCAATGGCAATAATAATGGGAATATAGTTGCTCAGGGTCAAGGTGGTACAGGACTTTACACGTATCAGTGGAGTACAGGATCAGTCTCACCAGAATTGAGTGGACTTGCATCGGGAATTTACACTGTGAATATTATTGATGAAAATGGATGTAGCATTCAGTTATCACAAGATTTACAATCTCAAGAGGCATTTGTAATTAACATTGTAGGAGACACATTGATCTGTGCAGGTGAACAAGCTTTAGTTGAGGCTGGAGCTAGCGGCATTCACAACATGTATAGTTATGTATGGGAACATGGAGTTACTGGTTCACTATTCGGAGCAAATCCTTTAGAAACAACTACCTATACGTTAACTGTTCAAGACACTGCAGGTTGTGTAGCACAGGATAGCATTACAATTCATGTAAATCAAACGCCTGATGTGGCAATTATTGCGGATGATACAAGTGGATGTGCACCTTTTTGTGCCAAATTAAGAGTTGAATCCACAACAGCAACAATCTATAACTGGACTTTAAGTGATGGAACTTTTTATACAGGAGATCACATTGAACCATGTTTTAATGAACCGGGAGTTTTCTCTGTGAATTTAGCTGTGAAAGATGATGCAGGTTGCAGTGCAACTCTCACTTGGGGTGAATTTATTCAAGTGCATCCGGCACCGCAGGCTAACTTTACTCCATTCCCAGCCGAAACCAATATCGAACATCCAACGGTGCAGTTTTTTGATCAAAGTCAGGGAGCAACAGGTTATACGTATTTCTTTGGTGATCCAGATCAGAGTTCAGTGATGCTTAATAACACAGCATTTACATACAGCGATACGGGTTCATTCGAAGTTCGACTTCAAGTTCAAAATGAATTTGGTTGTACCGATGATGCTCTGCAAACGGTTCATATTGGTGGATTTACAGCTTTCTATATTCCGAAAGCCTTCACACCTGGAAATTCAGATGGTTTGAATGACGTATTCCTTCCTAAATCTACCGGAATGGCGCCTACTGGATTTGAAATGAGTATTTACGATCGCTGGGGGCATCTAGTATTCTATTCCGATAGTTGGGAAAAAGGCTGGGATGGGACCATTGATGGAAAACCTGTTCCAATGGATACCTATGTGTGTAAAATCCGCTACTATGATAAACTTGGAAACGGTAACGATCATATTGGTGCGGTAACTGTAACTGATTAACGAGTTAAACAAATTATTTTTTGTTTTTATTCGTCTGAAAATGAGTTCAGTGGACTAAGCTGGATTGTTTTGTAGATTTGCGTGTAAACCCTTTTTAAAACACCACCGTGTATGAGGGCAGAACGTTAAATCTAAAAAACATGAAAAAACTCCTGACTCTTGTAATGGGCTTTATACTATCAAGCACATTACTCAATGCACAGATTTTGTGCGGCTTTACATACCAAGGCGATCCGACAACTGGTGATTATTATTTTTCTGCTAATCCAGCACCCGGTGATTCACTTGCATATTCGTACAGTTGGACATTTAACAACGGAACTGATTATCGTAATGGTTTGTATACTGTATATAATTATAATCAGTCAACAGTTGATGTTGTTACTTTGACAATCTTTAATAATCTTGATTCAACTGTTTATTGCACAGGAACTCAAGAAGTTGTTATTACTGTTGATTCTTCAAGTGGTAATAATTGCCCAATTTCGTATCAAGTTTCTCCTGCGAATCCATTAACCTACGCTTTTTGGGTGCCAGGTTCTAATTATGCTCCAACATGGACTTTCGATAATGGAACTACATCAACAGGATTTGAGGTTCCATTTACATTTTCAGAGCCAGGTTATCACACAGTATGTATGAACATCACTGGTGGAGGTTTCACTTGTAATGATTGTGTTGAAATCTTTATCCCAAGCGACTCAACTTTTACTCCAGGTTGCAGCGCTGAGTTCTGGGCTTCTACTTCAGCTTAGGATATTACATCCCTACAGGTTACAACTACTCGAATACAGCTTCTTATTCTTGGGATTTTGGTGATGGTGAAATTTCTACTGAAATGTATCCTTACCATCAATATGCTACTTCTGGTACATATGATGTTTGCTTAACAGTTACGGATGCTTCTTGTTTTGAATATTCATGTCAAGCAGTATTCATTCCAGAAAATAATACTGTTCCAAGTGACTCTTCTTGTTATGCTGGTTTTGTTATCACTCAAGATAGTCCATACGAAGTTACAGTTGTAAATGCTTCTTCAGGTCTAGACTTAAACTTTGTTTGGACACTTTCTTCTAATGGAATTTCTATCACTTCTGAAGGTGCTTTCCCAACAATGGTTGTTGATTCAACAGGTGGATTCGTATTCTGCTTGACAGTTTCAAATGGTAATGGTTGTGAAGCTACTTTCTGCGATTCAATTTTAGTTGATGCAAACGGTAGCATCGGAGGACGTCTTCGTTCAAACGGATTTACAATCAATGTAGTTAGTCCGCAAGTAATAACAGGTTATGTATTAGGAATGGAAGAAAGCAATGAGGTAGCTTTCAACCTATATCCAAATCCTTTCAGCGATGTATTGAATTTGAACACTGCTGGTAAAGAATTCAAATCATATTCAATCTTCTCAGTAGACGGAAAGCGTGTTCAAACTGGTTCTATCAACGGAACAGTTCAAACACTAAACACTGCTGATTTAAGTCAAGGTGTTTATGTATTTACATTGACAGATGCTAAAGGCAACCGTCAAGTTCAGAAAGTTGTGAAAAAATAAGTTCTCTCTTAATCATAGCTCCTCGTCGGTGTGGCGAGGAGCTTTTTTTCATTCATGGAAAATCCATCACTTCAGCTTCTTAAGCAATGCAGGGGAAATGACCGAAAGGCCCATTTTTCTTTGTATGAGTGGTGCTTTAATGACCTGATTAGCATTTGTCGTCGGTATTATAAAAACGACGATGAATTGAAATCAGCGGTAAACATGAGCTTCTTAAAACTCATTCAATCCATGGATACCATCATCCAGAAATACGATGAATTAGTTTTTTATCACTGGATGAAACGCATAACTGTCAATCACATAATTGACGAATTCCGGAAAAACAAAAAATACAGAGAACATATCGATTTACGC
>JBIKOC010000295.1:0-3476 GCA_044358335.1 Flavobacteriales bacterium
GCAAAACCTTGGAAAGTTGGAGATATTTTCATTCAGAAAGATCTCGCTGCATCACTTCGCCGTATTCAAACGAATAAACGTGCAGGATTTTATTCGGGTGAAACAGCTCGTTTATTCCTTCAAACCATGCATAATCAGCAGGGAATTATCACTCAACAAGATTTGGATGCCTATCAATCGGTTTGGAGAAAACCCGTTCGAGGAAAATATCGCTCCTATTCGGTTATTTCAATGGCTCCACCTTCAAGCGGTGGAATTGGATTAATTCAACTTCTCAACCTAGTTGAACCGTATCCTTTAGCACGTTGGGGCTGTAATTCCGATTCTTCAACCATGGTCATGATCGAAGCCGAACGTCGAATGTATGCCGATCGTTCTACTTATCCTGGAGATCCTGATTTTGTAAAAGTTCCAGTTGATACACTCATCAGCAAAACCTATTGTGCACGAAGAATGAAGGATTTTTCATTCTCTCATGCTACTTCATCTGATTCTATAAATGCTGGTTACATTCCGTATTACGAAAGTGATCAAACGACACACTTTTCTATCGTTGATTCGGCAGGAGATGCAGTTGCTATAACCACAACGCTGAACGGTGCATTTGGTAGTAAAGTGTGTGTGGATGGAGCTGGATTTTTGCTCAATAACGAAATGGATGATTTTAGCTCCAAAGCTGGTGCTCCCAATGCATACGGACTAACTGGTTCACAAGCTAATCGAATCGAACCCGGTAAACGAATGCTTTCATCCATGACGCCGACTTTTGTTGAACAAGATGGCAAATTACTTTTAGTGTTAGGAACACCAGGTGGTTCAACGATTATCACATCCGTTTTTCAAACATTAATTAACGTGGTTGATTACGGTATGACCATGCAGCAAAGTGTAAATGCATTAAAGTTTCATCAACAATGGAAACCCGAAGCTACTCGTTTTGAAAAGGGAGCATTTTCGAAACAAACACTGCGTTTCTTAAAACAGCATGGACAAAAAATGGAACAGCTTTCTGGGACAATTGGCAGAATGGATTGCATTCGTGTATTGCCCGATGGAAGATTTGAAGGAGGAGCAGATCCTCGTTCCGACAATACGGCCAAAGGATTTTAAGTGTAGATTAAATTTTTACCTGTCGGATATTTGTTCTTCAAGGCCTAAAGCTTTCCTTATATTCGCGCTGCTAAACCCGCAGAACATTCTTCCACTAGAACTGTTCTGCTTTCTTTGTTTCTGTACGTTTTGACTTCACCCGAAATTCTTCAGCTTTATCACGATCATCCGGCACTTAAACAACTGCTGAATCGCATTCAAGAAAATGCCGCAAGCCGTCTATTGGTGAAGGGAATGGCAGGTTCACAATCTTCCTTTGTGGCTGCCGGATTATTTCAGGAATTAGCCAAACCACTTTTGGTCATCATCCCCGATCGAGAAGAAGCTGCATACTTTCTCAACGATTTGCAATGTCTGTTACCAGATGCGAATGTGATGTTTTTCCCAGCTTCCTATAAAAAGCCTTACGAACCCGAAAGTGCCGATGGGAATAACAAATTGTTACGTGCCGAAGTACTAAACAGCATCAATTCCGATAAACGTCCTCCCATTATTGTTTCCTATCCCGAAGCGCTTTTCGAACGCGTGGTGACACATGGAAACTTGAAGAAAAATACCTTCAAACTCAAGCGTGGAGAACGTTTATCTATCGAGTTTGTCCATGATTTTTTGCATGAATATGATTTTGATCGAGTTGATTTTGTGGTAGAACCCGGACAATTCGCCATACGTGGAGGGATTCTCGATGTGTTTTCCTATTCGGATGATGAACCGTATCGAATTGAATTTTTTGGGGAAGAAGTTGATTCCATTCGTGCATTTAATCCGGTAGATCAGCTATCTACTCGAAACCTTGAGTTCATTCACATCGTTCCGGATATTCAAGGAAAAATACTACGTGAAAGTCGAGAGAGTTTTCTGGAATTCATCCCCGAAAATTCACTCATCTGGATTCGCGAAACCGAATTAATGCTTCAACGCATAGCCACCGAATTTGAGCGAGCAGAAACAGCTTTCTCGGCTTTAGAAGGATCAACAGCTCAATTAGAACCTTCCGAATTATATTGTTCTCGCGAAGAACTCAGCAAACAAATGCTGGCTTTTTCGATACTTGAAAATGGAAGCGGTCCCGTTTTCTCCAAAGGTGAAGCGATTCAGTTTTCGGGAATTCTACAACCCAGTTTCAACAAGAATTTCGATTTAATCACCAAACAGCTAACAGCCAATACCAAGGCTGGAATGGAGAATTATATCTTCAGCGATAATGCGCGTCAGATTGAACGCATCTATGCCATTTTCGAGGATATTGGGAAGGAAATACATTTTGTTCCTATCAACCACTCGCTTCACGAAGGATTTTCGGATCCCGTGTTGAAGATTGTATGTTTCACCGATCACCAGCTTTTCGATCGCTACCATCGCTTCAAATTAAAAGATGGATATGCCCGCAAAGAAGCCATCACCCTAAAAGAATTAAAAGGACTTCAACCCGGAGATTACGTTACACACGTTGATCATGGAGTAGGCAAATATGCAGGGTTAGAGAAAATCGACGTCAACGGAAAGCAGCAAGAAGCCATTCGATTGGTGTATCGCGATAACGACATGTTGTATGTGAGCATTCATTCGCTACACCGTATTTCGAAATTCACCGGAAAAGAAGGCACAGAGCCTAAACTGAATAAACTGGGTAGTGCTGCTTGGGCAAATCTTAAACAGAAAACGAAAAGTCGGGTTAAGGACATCGCCCGTGATCTGATAAAATTATATGCGGAACGTCGCACCAAAAAAGGATTTGCCTTTGGTAAAGACACGTATCTACAAGATGAATTAGAAGCATCATTCATATACGAAGACACGCCCGATCAAGTAAAAGCCACGCGTGATGTTAAGCGCGACATGGAAAAAGATGCACCCATGGATCGTCTTGTATGTGGTGATGTTGGTTTTGGTAAGACAGAAATAGCTGTGCGGGCTGCATTCAAAGCTGTGAACGATAGTAAACAAGTGGCCATATTGGTTCCAACTACTATTCTTGCGCTACAACACTATAAAACCTTCGCCGAACGCTTGTCGCAATTGCCGTGTACTGTTGATTACATTAACCGGTTTAAATCACCAAAAGAGCAAAAAGAAACACTCGAGCGATTAGCAAAAGGCGAAATCGACATCCTCATCGGCACCCATAGAATCATTAGTAAAGACGTTAAATTCAAAGATTTAGGTTTGATGATTATCGACGAAGAGCAGAAATTTGGCGTATCAGCTAAAGAGAAACTCAAGCAGATAAAAGTCAATGTAGATACGCTAACTCTCACTGCTACACCAATTCCTCGAACCTTGCATTTTAGTATGATGGGCGCGCGCGATTTAAGTGTAATCAATACTCCACCACCAAATCGCCATCCCGTTCAAACCGAATTACA
>JBIKOC010000294.1:0-3476 GCA_044358335.1 Flavobacteriales bacterium
TCACCTGATGATATCGGAATGCCACCCAATCGAATTGATGGTACGATTCGAATGAAAGGACCTTTAAGTTATTCTGAAATTTTCCCTAATGCTGGCGGAGAAAGCGCTACATCAACAAGTAATGTTGCTGCGAATAACCCATTTGCCTTTGCTGATGTGCATACTGCTAATTATGCTCCTCAACAACAACTTGTTTTGCCAACATCCTTTTATGCTCAATATGATTATCGCGATTTGAATTCCATAATTGCGGAACTCAAAACTCGTTTTGGAAATAACCTAAGAGGACAAATTTCATACATGAATGGAACCGCCCGAATTAGTCTTCCTCTTCGAACAAAAATCAATGCATTTGTAAATACACCTTATCAATATATGTATTCAGGTAATTATGGCGTGCGATTTAGGTATGCCAGCCCTACAACAACTGAACATAGTGGATTAACAAGTATTTACCCTATTGTTAAAACGTTCAATTACCCACTTACCTACACAGCGGTGTTTTTATTAAGAACAAATTGATGAAACAGACTCAAAAAATCACACTGCTAGCAAGCCTATTTCTATTTGTCATTTTGGGGTTGAATTTATCTGCATATTCTCAAAAAGACACAGCAAATAGTCAACTCGATTCCTGTAGAATTAGAGTAATTAGTCAAGTCTTAACCGACAGTATTGTCCTAAGATGGGCGCCCGATCATGCTTACACTTGGGAAATGCAATTAGCCAATGGATTTATTGTTGAGCGCGTTGAAATACCCGATGATACAAGTAGATCCCTAATAAAAGTTCGGCTAACAGATGCCCCATTAAAACCCTTAGCAAAAGAAGATTGGCTTAAGAATTTTGGGAAGGAAAATGCAATGGCCATGATTGCTGCAGCCCAGATTTATCCTGAATTAACGCCACTTTCAAATCCTGATCCTATTTTAATTCAACAAAACCAGAATAAACTTCAAACACGACATGGTTTTGCCTTATTTGCTGCTGACAATTCATCTAGAGTGGCCGATGCTTCTGGACTTCGCTATGTAGATCGCTCTTTTGAAAATGGCAAGAATTATTTATATCGTGTGTTTTATTCTACTTCCATTGAAGGCTTATTTTCTGACACAGCAATAGTATTTATTAATTCGAGTGAATTATCAAAAATCCCAATTGCTCGAGCTCCTGCCATTATTGGTGGTGATAGAAAGGTTGAACTTCGTTGGGATGCTGGTAGAAAGAGCGGTTTTAGTGCCTTTCATGTTGAACGTGCTCTTTCAGGAACGAATCAATTTATTCGATTAAATAAAAATCCATTCGTCAGTTTTAAACCTGAATTCACGAAAGAAAACAATGCTTATTTCACCGATTCGGTTGAGAATTATATTTTGTATGATTATCGAATTATTGGAGTAACTGCTTTTGGTGAATTAAGCACCCCATCAGCTCTTACAACAGTCATGGGGCGAGATTTAACGCCTCCAACTCAAGCTATTATTACTGGAGTTAATTCGGAAAATAAAACCACAATTCGAATTAAATGGAAAGTCCCACAAATTGATCCTGATTTAAAGAGTTTATTTGTTGCTCGCGGATATGATACGAATGGCCCTTTTAATTCCATTTCAGGAGAATTAGCTAAGGATGTAGACTCATTTTTAGATTCAATTCCAAATCCAAATGGAGGTAATTTTTATGTGGTAATTTGTAAAGACACTGCTGGAAATGAGATTAAATCGCTCCCATTTTATGGAATTGTGGAAGATAATTATCCGCCCGAAACTCCTGCCGGATTAGCTGGTTATATTGATTCTTCTTCGGTAGTTCATTTGACTTGGAATTTGGGTAAAGAGCCCGATTTGCAAGGATATCGGGTTTATGTTGCCAATGCATCCGATCATGAATTCAGCAATATTACTCCGGCTGTTTGGGGCGACACTATTTTCCTCGATACAATCACCAAACGCACATTAAGTAAATACATTTATTATAAAATTGTAGCTGTCGATAATAACTATAATCACTCAGCCTATTCAGAATGGATTAAAGTCCGCCGATTAGATGTAATTCCTCCTGTTGCACCTGTATTTGGTAAGGTTAGCGTGACCGATACCACCGTTCATTTGAATTGGGTAAACAGTAGTAGCGATGATGTGAAAGAACAAATTCTTTATCGAAAACCTGCAAATGATTCCGTTTGGCTAGAATTAAAACGCTGGAAATTTCTGGAAGCAGAATCATCATTTACCGACCGCCATCTACCTAAAAAACAGTTTTTTGAATACCTATTAATTGCAGTCGACAGTAGTGATTTGCAGTCAGATAGTTCTTCGTTAGTTTCTATTCGCACCTTTGATTCAGGCATAAGAGAAAGAATAGCAGAGTTAATGGTTGATTATAATAAAGAGAAAAAGTCAACAGATTTATCTTGGAAATACGCTCATTCGGGAGATTATTCCTTTTTAATTTACCGGGCTTTGCCAGGAAAACCACTCACCAAATTCAAAATGTTGAAAGGAACAGATCGCAGTTTTGAAGATAAAACGGTCTCTTTATCAGGAGAATATAGCTATGCAGTAAAAGTTATTTATACTGATGGTGGGGAATCTCCTTTGTCGGAAAAGAAAGTAGTTCGAGTTCAGTAGTTAATTCGAAATAAATAGGATAAAAAATAAAAAGGCACAGATTAATTCTAGAAGCGTATTACTAGCTATTGCCAATTAAATTTTAGCTAAAAAAAACACTTTTATAAATGAATGAAATAGATTGGCTAAATTCTACTCGAGTGTTTATCGAACATTCCTGTCAATACGGAGTTTAAGTACTATGAAAACTGTTCTCCTTACTGGCGCAACCGGACTTATTGGCTCGCATCTAATACCACTGCTTAATCAGCAGGGATTTCGAGTTCATTTATTCAGTCGCTCAGCTAAACAGGTTAAACATGCAGATGCTGTTTTTCTCTGGAATCCCGAAATAGGAGAATTGGATGAACAAGCACTTGAAGGCGTTACGCATATCATACATTTAGCCGGTGCAGGAATAGCAGAAAAACACTGGACTGATGAACGTAAGGCAGAAATTTTATCGAGTCGGGTTAAACCGGCAGCAATGCTTTTAAAAACCTTACTAAAACGAAACCAACAACTAGAATCTTATGTGAGCGCCTCTGCAATTGGCTGGTATGGGGCAATTACCGACACGAATTTGCATACTGAAGAAGAGTCTGCTGCTGAAGACTTTTTAGGTGAAACATGTCGGCTTTGGGAACAATCGGCAGATGCTTTTGAATCGGTTAGTAAACGCATCGTCAAGGTTCGGACAGGTGTTGTTTTGGCTCACGAATCAGGTGCTTTGCCACAGATGATGAAACCGTTTAAATTTTACTCTGGTTCTCCCTTAGGTTCTGGCAAGCAGCAAATTCCTTGGATTCATATTGAAGACATTGCACGCATATTTGCAGAAGCATGCGGAAATACTAATTGGTTGGG
>JBIKOC010000296.1:0-3475 GCA_044358335.1 Flavobacteriales bacterium
TTTCTTTATCGTAGTGTGCACCACCAAGCGGTTCTGGTATAATATCATCAATTAACTTTTGTTTTTTCATATCAAACGAGGTTAATTTTAATGCTTCAGCTGCTTGTTCCTTATATTCCCAACTTCTCCATAGAATAGACGAACAAGATTCAGGTGAAATTACAGAATACCATGTGTTTTCTAACATATAGACTCTGTCTCCAACTCCAATTCCTAAAGCTCCTCCTGAAGCTCCTTCTCCAATAATAATCGAAATGATAGGTGTTTTTAAACGAGCCATTTCGAAAATATTTCTTGCAATAGCTTCACCTTGACCTCTTTCTTCGGCTTCTAAACCTGGATAAGCACCTGGTGTATCGATAAACGTTACAACAGGAATATCAAATTTCTCAGCCAGTTTCATCAAGCGCAATGCTTTCCGATAACCTTCTGGATTTGGCATCCCGAATTTACGGTACTGGCGCATTTTGGTATTCACACCTTTTTGCTGTCCAATAAACATCACCGCTTTTCCATCCATGCAGCCTAAGCCACCAACCATAGCTTTATCATCACCAACAGTTCGATCACCATGCATTTCGATGAAATTTCCATCCGTCATGAAGTTGATATAAGCCAAGGTATAAGGACGATCGGGATGTCGCGAAACTTGCACGCGTTGCCAAGGTGAAAGGTCACTATAGATGGCTTTTCGAGTTGTATCAATGTTGTTTTCCAGCTCTTTTATCGCTTTGGTCATATCGACCTTACTCGATTCGGCTAAAGAACGTGCTTGTTCTAATTGCTCAAATAGCTCAGCTACAGGTTGTTCAAATTCTAGAAATGTCATAAACTCCGAATTCAGGGTGCGCAAGTTAAGCATTCAATCCAATAACGTATTTTCGAAATCGGGCTTAAAAAATGTTAAAATCACCTAAGCTGCTGATAATGAAATGCTCAGAATGCAATGATTGTATTTCCTCCTTGTAAAATTAATCTCGGCTTGTACATTACCCGAAAACGGGAAGATGTATTTCATGATCTGGAGAGCATTTTCTATCCAATCAATTTGTGTGATGCTTTAGAGTTAATTCCTTTAGGTGAAGGGAAGGGTGAAATAAAATTCTCCTCCACTGGCATTCCCATTCCGGGTGATGTGAATTCGAATCTGATTGTTAAAGCGTATCATTTGCTCCATGAGCAGTTTCAATTACCATCCTTACACGTTCATCTTCACAAAGTTATTCCGATGGGTGCTGGATTAGGTGGTGGTTCTTCTAACGGCGCTTGGATGTTGCGAGCTCTCAATCAATTATTCAACTTAAATCTACCAATTCAAACTTTGCTCGAATATGCTGCAAAATTGGGCTCAGATTGCCCGTTTTTCATATACGATTCTCCATGTAAAGTAAGCGGTAGGGGAGAGTTTCTTGAGCCAATCGACCTGGATTTAAGTTCCTATTTTATTTGGCTCATCAATCCAGGAATTCATATTTCTACTGCCCAAGCTTTTAGTCAAGTAACTCCTAAATCAGCTCCGCTAAACTGGGAAGACCAAGTAAATCTATCTCCCGATAAGTGGAACTTCAGCAATGATTTTGAATCGGGGATTGCAAAACAAAATTCAGCTATTTTCGACTGCCTTCAAATCTTGAAAGACCGCGGTGCACTCTATTTCGCCATGACCGGAACAGGTTCGACTGTATATGGAATTTTCAATCACATGCCCGATATTACTGGCATTGTTACTTCTTACTTTTCGAAAGTGATTTCAGGTAAGCTTAGTTAATCTGAACGATATTGCCTCGTCCTGTCTTTTCTGATAACAGTACTTCTCCCTGTCCTTTGTAAAAGATATTTCCATCTCCGCGAAGGCGGAAGGAGAAACTCTCACTACCATTAACATAACAATCGGTTGCACTTTTATTTTCTACATAAACAGTTTTAGCAGCCAGACCCGTATAATCGGCATAAGCGAGAGAAGCCATGTAAACCGATAAATTAGTTGTTTTCCCTCTTACAATCGCATCACCCGCTCCAGTATGCTGAATAACTTCCATGTTTTGGTTATTCACCAATAGGTTAATGTTCCCAGAAGCATCGCGAAATTCAACTTTCAAATTCGGCGTTTTTAAGGTATCCTCATTGGTGATATCACTTGCTCCCCACATGACTATATGCTTTAATTGAGTATAGTGAACTTCAATCTTAATCACATTCTTGTAACTTCTTGTCCAATTGCATTTATTATCGTTTCGAAGTGTCAACTTTCCATTTTCCACATCAGTTCGAATCAATTCTTGCAGATGACTTCCTGCTTCTATTACCGCATAATAACTGGTGTCCTCAACCAAAACAACTTGTAACCTTCTGTCCACATAGATGCTGTCAAATTCGGGTAACAGACGTTTTTCTATGCTTAAAACACCCGTGCTTTTAAAGCAGTCGCCCATGTTCTCTTTCTTACACGAAAAAAGCAACACCAAACAAAATCCAAGTAACCAAGTAGTTCTCATTTGATGTAGTAACCAATTCCAAACTCGGCGAAATCGGCTTTCGCAAAGTGTGTTTTTAAGCATATCTGTAAACTCCAATTATGCATCACATGGTAACGCATGCCTATTCGTTGATAGAAAATGGGATCATCCTTATACGTGTCAATCACATAAAATCCTTGTTGAATCGGGAAGGTGACTTTACCCACGTGTAATTCATAAGCTGCAGTTACTCCAACACGTGCAGGTAAATCGATATGTTCGCCCTTTTGCTCCAGCTTTTCGCGAATGGTTGCATCATACATGAAATCAAACCCGACTCCAAATGAACTTTTAGCACTTATCCGTTTCAAAGCATTTCCCGAAAGACTAAATGCGGCAAACTTCTTTCGATTTACCGGTTCGGTTTCTTTCGCAAATCCAGCCAAACTAACAACATAACGCCAATCACGATTCAGAATTGGGAAGGAATTATTATTTACCGAAACCTTTTCTCCTAAGTTGATATTCAATCCCACATTTGCACCCACAACATTGATTCCTGCATTAGGGATTTTATAGGCTCCATTCGAAAAATGAGTGAATGATAAAGCTGTCATAAACTCTGCGCCAGAAAAGGGTCTCCAATGATATTGAAGCAAGAAATTAAATGCTGCATTGAAATGGGAACTCATAACTGTATTCTTCCGATTCTTATCCAAATCAAACGTTTTACTAGCATATCCAACACCTGAAGCTAGTCTGAAATGCAACTCAGAACGCTTCGATTTTGGAATGATAGGAAAACTAATGTAAGGCATAACCGCAAGTCCATTTCCAAGCATGGAATTGTTAAATCGAATATATTGAATGGCAGTTCCTGAATTCGGAAATCGATAGAATTTTTCCCATTCGCGTTTACCAGTAAAATTCCTTCTGTAATAAACTTCAAATGCCGGAATGTGACCTGTTACCAACTGGTCCATGTCTTTCTTATGCTGATAAATAAAGCCATAGTGAAA
>JBIKOC010000297.1:0-3457 GCA_044358335.1 Flavobacteriales bacterium
GGCAACAAGCATAACTCCATTATTCTCCACTTCACCAATACGCAATTTGGGTCCCTGTAAATCGGCAAGAATTGCTGTATGAAATCCATGCTCTTCATTGATTTCGCGGATGTAACCAAGAACCTTTGCATGATCTTCATATGCTCCATGACTAAAATTAATACGACACACATCAACTCCCGCTCTTATTAATTTTTCAAGTACTTCTTTGGTTGATGTTGCTGGACCAAGCGTTGCGATTACCTTGGTTTTGCTTTGCACTTTGCTCATGTTAGAGTAATATATTTTCGATGTTTTTAACGTCTTGGGGAGGAATCACAAAAGCTGTGAGAACACAGGAGATTTCTTTAATCCGATTAACCAATTGAGTTGTATCGATGAGTTCTTGTTCACCAACAATTCGGAGTAAATAATCGGTTTGTTTTTGATCGGGTAAAAGATTGCTGGCTGGGTGCCGATTGGCAATTAAATACCAACTCAAATCTGAATCTAAATCGGTGTATTCGAAACACGAAAAACTCACCAAATTACCCTGTTTGGGTAGAAGTATTTCTATATCTCGAATGCGCTCAAAATCGAGTTGTAAAGCTTGATTTAGAAAGAAACAGAGTTTAAAATCTTCCTCTTGACTACAAATCCCGATTAGCGAGAAATCGTAATCCACATAATTGCTGAGAGTGAACTTCTTTTTCATGATCCGCATGCGAAGATACGTCACATTGTTGAATAAACACTAAGCTAAATCAATCTCATTGACCATCAGTGCACAAGCATTTTCAGAAGCTGCTTGTTCGGCTGTTTTTTTCGAATATCCAACACCTTCACCTTTAGCTTCATTATCGATTAGCACAGTAACATAATAGAGTTTTTGTCGCTCGTTACTTGTTTCTTCACGTGCATCGAAGATGATGCTTTTTCGTTGACGCTGGGCCCAGTTAATGAGTTTCGATTTGAAATTCAAATCCTGATTTTCGAGTTCTTCCATATCCACATGAAAACGGATAATGCGTTGAAGAATAATTTTCTCCGTAAACTCAAAGCCCTTATCGAGGTATATCGCACCGATTAGTGCCTCGAATGTATCGCCACAAATCGATTTATAGAGCCGATTGGAATCATCGTATTGGATGAGCTTATCGATTCCTATTTTTAATGCGAGTTTATTGAGGTAGATACGACTCACCATGCGTGATCGCAATTCGGTGAGAAAACCTTCATCTTTAAACGGGAATTTCTTGAATAGGTAATTTGCGATAACAGCTCCAAGAACAGCATCACCCAAAAACTCAAGACGTTCGTTTGAATCTTTAACACCAGCTCGAATTTCTCTCGCTACAGAACGGTGACGAAATGCTTGTTCGTATAGACGAATATTTCCTGGCCAAAATCCTAGAAGATTTCGAATAGAACGATGTAGCGCACGTTGCTTGGAAAATTGTGCGGAAAGAAAACTCACACGTTAAGCTGAATATTTCCGGAAGATAACGGAAGCATTGTGCCCACCGAAACCAAAAGTATTGCTCAATGCAGCACGGACAGTCCGTTTTTGTGCTTTGTTGAACGTAAAGTTCAGCTTAGAATCCAATTCAGGATCTAAGTTTTCCTGATTAATGGTTGGTGGAACGACATCGTGTTTCACCGCCAATATGGATGCCATAGCTTCCAATGCACCAGCTGCACCTAATAAGTGGCCAGTCATGGATTTGGTTGAGCTGATGTTCAAGGTATAAGCATGTTCACCAAAAACGCCCAAAATTGCTTTTGTTTCAGCAATGTCGCCCAATGGAGTAGAAGTTCCATGGACATTGATATAATCTAAATCCTCGGGTTGCATGCCAGCATCTTCCAAGGCTGCTTTCATCACGTTGAGAGCACCAAGACCTTCTGGATGAGGAGCGGTGATGTGATGTGCGTCAGCAGAAGCGCCACCACCAACGATTTCGGCATAGATAGTAGCACCACGTTTTAAAGCATGTTCTAATTCTTCTAAAATCAATGCACAACCTCCTTCACCCATAACAAATCCATCACGAGATGCATCAAAAGGACGAGAAGCTGTTTTAGGTGATTCGTTTCGCTCTGAAAGAGCATGCATGGCGTTAAATCCACCCATTGCTGGTTCATTTACTGCCGCTTCGGAACCACCTGTCATCATAATATCTGCTTTGCCCATTCGAATGTAGAACATCGAGTCGATGATCGCATTGGTTGAAGAGGCGCAGGCAGAAACTGTTGTGAAATTTGGTCCACGGAAACCGAAACGCATAGAAATGTGTCCGGAAGCAATGTCGGCTATCATTTTAGGAATGAAGAAAGGATTGAAACGAGGTGTTCCATCTCCTTTAGCGAAGTTGTAAACTTCTTTAAAGAATGTTTCCAATCCACCAATTCCCGAACCCCAAATAACGCCAGAACGATCTGGATCGAAATTATCGGAATTCAACCCAGCATCAATGTATGCCTGATCGGCTGCGACCAAAGCATATTGAGCAAAGAGATCAAGTCGGCCCACGGCTTTTCGATCGATTACTCCTGACGGATCGAAGTTCTTCACCTCGCAAGCAAAGCGGGTTTTGAACTTCGATGCATCAAAATGGGTAATCATTTCTGCACCACTGACACCATTGATCAACGCCGTCCAGGTATCCTGAACAGTATTGCCAAGCGGTGTAACAGCACCAAGACCAGTAACGACGACTCTTCTCAAAGGCAAAAAATGAAAGGGGTAGCTTACTTCGAGTTCTTCTCGATGTAAGTAATTGCATCACCTACAGTACCGATATTCTCAGCCTGATCATCAGGTATAGCAATATTGAATTCTTTTTCAAATTCCATGATCAATTCAACGGTATCGAGTGAATCGGCACCTAGATCATTGGTGAAGGAAGCCTCTGGGGTAACTTCACTTTCGTCTACTCCAAGCTTATCTACGATAATAGCTTTTACGCGGGCAGAGATGTCTGACATTTTGGTTGTGTTATGTAAAATTCGCTGCAAAGAAAGAGTTTACTCAAATACTATCAAAATCTTTTTTTCAACGCAACGTAAGAGGCCGACTCCTATTGAGAATTAGAAGGTAAAACTATTCCAATTGATGCATTATAATGGTAAGAATGGGCTATTTTCGCCACTCAAAACGGATGTAAATGGCGAATGTGATCATCTTCGGCTCGGGTAAAGGAAGCAATGCGCGGCGATTGATAAACTACTTTGAGGGAAACCCGAACGTAAAGATTACCGCTTTGGTGAGTGATAAACCACGGCGAGGTTTTTTAGATATATCGTACGACCATCGCATCAATCTAGAAATTATCAAAGGACCTGAATTAGCTGATGCAAAATGGATCAACCATCTCAAACTCATGTATCGTCCCGATTTAATCGTATTAGCCGGTTACATGCGTTTGATTCCAGCCGAATTCATACAAGCATTTCCGAATAAAATTATCAACCTCCA
>JBIKOC010000299.1:0-3456 GCA_044358335.1 Flavobacteriales bacterium
CTAATGCATAGCAACGAATTGCTTGCTCTGCAATTTTGAAACGGATAGCTCCATATTTTGAAATAGGACGACCGAATTGCTCGCGCTCATTTGCATAACGAACGCTCTCATCAATTACTGATTTTGCCCCGCCAAGCACCCCGCCAGCCAATTTAATAAGACCAATGTTTAGAATGTTTACAGCAATTTTAAAACCGTTGCCGCGCTCACTCAAGAGATTTTCTACAGGAACTTTTACGTTGTTGAAGAAAACTTGACGTGTGCTACTTCCTTTGATTCCCATCTTCTTTTCTTCCGCATTGAAAGAAATACCTTCCATGTCGCGAGTAAGAATAAAAGCAGATAAATTCTCGTCATTATCAATCTTTGCAAATACAGTAAATACTTGCGCAAAGCCACCATTGGTGATCCACATTTTTTGACCATTGATGATATAGTGTTTTCCATCATCCGACAATTTAGCTTTCGTTTTTCCACTATTCGCATCCGAACCCGAACCTGGCTCAGTTAGACAATAAGAAGCTTTCCATTCTCCAGTGGTTAATTTTGGTATGTACTGCTGTTTTTGAGCTTCATTTCCATAATATAATATAGGAAGTGTACCAATACCTGTGTGAGCTGAAAGAGCCACTGCAAAAGAAAATCCTGCTCCGGCAACTTCTGCCACAAGCATGGATGTATTAAAGTCTTTTCCAAATCCACCATATTCCTCAGGAACAGAAACTCCCATCAATCCAAGTTCACCAGCTTTGGTTAACAAGGAATGCATCAGTCCAGGTTCCATTTTATCGATTCGGTCGAGATTAGGATGAACTTCTGCATCTAAAAAATCTTGCGCAGATTGGGCAATCATGCGTTGTTCTTCGTTCCATTCTTCAGGAATAAAAACCGAAGATGCTTCACTCTCGCGGATTAAAAATTCACCGCCTTTTAAGGATGATTTATTGCTTGTTTCCATGTTGTTGTGAATTGGAATACGTGGTAAAAGAAAATTATAATCGTTCGAAAATTCCAGCTGCGCCTTGTCCCGTTCCTACACACATGGTAACCATGCCGTATTTCTGATCACGACGTTTCAGCTCATTTAGAAGTTGTACGGTAAGCTTGGCCCCTGAACAGCCCAATGGATGCCCTAAAGCAATGGCACCACCGTTCACATTCAGTTTTTTGGTATCTAATCCAAGCGTGCGAATAACAGCTAAGGATTGAGATGCAAATGCTTCGTTAAGTTCAATTAAATCGAGTTGATCAAGCGTCATTCCTGCCGCTTTCAATGCCTTCGGAATTGCTTCAATCGGCCCAATTCCCATAATGCGTGGCGGAACTCCTGCAACTTGATAAGTCACTAAACGAGCAATGGGTTTCAAACCTAATTCATTGACCATTTTCTCCGACATCACCAACACAAATGCAGCACCGTCGGAAGTTTGAGATGAATTGCCCGCTGTTACAACTCCATCAGCAGCAAATACAGGTTTTAATTTAGCCAGCATTTCCAATGTTGAATCAGCACGAGGACCTTCATCCGTATCGACTACATAACTGCGTGTTTTACGTTTTTCTTTATTGTCTAGAAAAATCTCTTCCACCGAAATAGGTACAATATCATCTTTAAATCTTCCCGCTTTTATAGCATCAACTGCGCGTCGGTGTGATTCCAACGAAAATGCATCTTGATCTTCTCGACTGATGTTATATTCTTTTGCAACAGCTTCAGCCGTCAAGCCCATACCCCAATAATAATCGGGATTGTTTTTAGCTACTTCATAATTCGGAACAATTTTCCATCCTCCAAAAGGAATTGGCGACATGCTCTCCACTCCTCCAGCAATAATACAATCCGCCATTCCAGCTTGAATCTTGGCTGTTGCAATTGAAATTGTTTCCAATCCAGATGCACAATAACGATTAACTGTCATACCCGGAACCTTATCGGTCTTTAAGCCTATGAGTGAAATCATGCGACCAATATTGAGTCCTTGTTCTGCTTCAGGAGTCGCATTTCCAACGATTACATCGTCGACCCGGTTTTTATCTAATTCAGGCAACGATTGCATCAAATGTTCAATCACCCGCGCCGCCAAATCATCCGGACGAGTAAAACGAAATAATCCTCGTGGCGCCTTTGCCACCGCTGTTCGGAATCCGGCTACTATGTATGCTGTACTCATTGTTATCAGATTTACGATGATCGATTTACGATTTACGAAAAAACGTGTGGTTAAGGTTTGTATTGACTTCTATTACTCCTATCGACTGAATTATTCATTCGTGTTTGCAGATTGTAATTCATTCGAATTAAATGATCCATAAGCTCAAGCAATCTGTCACGGCTTTGTATATCAAGATAATTCCTACGAATTGATAATTCTAGTTGGAATCTTAATTCATATATGGATCCATTAGAGATTCCTATAAAATGATTGAACTCTTTATTACTATTTCGACCTGCACCTTCAGCTATGTTAGAACCTACAGATACAGCAGCTCTCCTCATCTGATTCGTTATCCCGAATTTTTCATTTTCAGGAAATTTTTCAGTCACTTCGTAAATAACATCAGCCAGTTCCAAGGCTTTGTCCCAAATTTTCAATTCTCCCAAATTATGCATAATCTAAATTTTAAGTGTTTAAATCAATTATCGTAAATCGTAAATCGTAAATCGTATATCGTATATCATAATACTATTTATCAATTCCTAAGCACCTTCCCACTCGTCAAAATGCTCTGAACGCGTTCTAAAGTTTTGCGCTCTCCACAGAGGCTGAGGAATACTTCGCGTTCTAGATCAAGTAAGTATTGTTCGCTCACGTCGGTAGGTTGAGATAAATCGCCGCCACAAAGGACATAACCTAGTTTTTCGGAGATTTTACGATCATGTTCTGAGATATAATGTCCGCTGAACATGGTGTTGGCGCCTGCGTAGACCATCCCAAGTCCTGTGCGCCCTAATACGCGAATATCTTTACGATGAACGGGTTGAGTATATCCAGCTTCAGCTAATTCAATGGCTGCACGTTTCGCTTCGGCAATTACGCGTTGTGAATTAGGGATGATTTCATCATGACCTTTTCGAAGTATTCCTAAGTCAAATGCTTCAGTAGCTGATGTACTCACTTTTGCTTGACCTATTGTTAAGAATCGATCGCGTAGAACATTTAGTTGAATATCTCCATCGCGATATGCATCAGAAGCTCGAAGGGCGAATTCTTTAGTTCCGCCACCACCGGGGATAAGGCCAACTCCAAACTCTACTAATCCAATGTATGTTTCTGCTGAAGCCACAACTTTATCAGCATGAAGATTAATTTCACATCCTCCACCTAGTGACAAACCATGTGGAGCTGTCACAACAGGAATGGATGAATATCGCACACGCATCATGGTATTTTGGAATGCACGAATGGAAAAATCAAGCTCGTCCCATTCTTGTTCAACAGCCATCATAAATAACAT
>JBIKOC010000298.1:0-3456 GCA_044358335.1 Flavobacteriales bacterium
AGTTCCATCTACAACTGGTAAAAGCGTAGTTGGGTCAAGATTAGCAAAGTTTTTATCGAAATAGGTAAAGCGTGTTTTTACATAAAAGCCTTTGAAAGGCTCATAACGTAAGCCTGCAGCAAATTGCATTTGTGCGGCATCTCCTACGTGAACGCCATTTGCTTGAATTTGAAGTGTGTCGGTCAATGTTCCGTTATTGTCGAACAAATAAGCACTACCTCCTTTTTTGTACTGCCAATCTCCCAATGAAGCAAGCCCCTCGTATTCGAGATTTTTTATTAGAATTCCTGTAAAATCAACTTCAACTCCAGTATGTATTGTATTCAAACCCTGTAATTGGTAACTGTACTGATCTCCTTGATAGGTGATATTAGCAAATGATTGAGGAGGTTTATTTTCCCAATACGTGTAATATCCATTCACATTTGCAGCAAACTTCTTTCGTTTAAAGCCATAACCCAATTCTGCAGCATAAATAAATTGCTGTTTTGCATCTGGAAAGGACACATTGGATGTATTTGTATAGAACAATGAATAGCGCGGTGCTATCGATAAGATTCCAGCATTGACAAATACATTACTAAATTCACTCACATTATAGTTCAAGCCTGTTTTCAACGTATATCCAGGGAACCATTTGAATTCATTCGTATTATACCTAGCTTCTTTAGAATCAGCAGTGTAACGAGTGCCATTGAATGTTGCTGTTTCTCCCGGATTTAATACTTCTGCTTTTATAACACCTCCATCATTCACATAATTAAGTGTATCTCCCCAACCAACTACTTCAGAGAATGTTGAGTCACCAATGATAAGATCTTTTTTACGGAAATAATCTTCGCGTTTAAATCCAGTATAGCTGAAAGATCCATTTACAAAGAAGCTGAAATATCCTTTTTTCCATTCGGCTTGTAAAAATGAACCAGCCCAACGAACAAATCCATCGTTATTATAATTCACCTTATCTCCTACACGTTGCATTCTTGAAGAAAAATTCGGATCACCAGGTGCTAAGGGTTTAGGTGCAAGTTGATTTGATGCATTAACTACATAATCACCACCAAACAAATCATTTACTTCTTGATAATGTGAACCTCGATAACTTCTAAGATCAATTCCTCCTAACAAGGAAAAGCCTTTGTCATTGTGATAATCCAAAGTTGACATGGCTCCAGTCCACATATGATTGTTTACTGAAGCACGAATAAATTGATTCGATTTTGTATCGGTGGAACTGTATATAGGGTCAATAACCGTTGTGTTATTTTTATAAGCTTGAGAAAAATCGTACTGACCAGTTGTACTATCTCGGGTGAAGTTTGAATACGAATTAAACGCTGTTCCTCCTCCGCGACCAATTGAAACATAGGCTACAGTTGAAAGGCTCAATTTAGAGTTGATTGTATAAAAGTGGCTTAAATTAAATTGAGGCTTATGATAATAATTTGTATTCGGATTAATGGTTTGTTTTACACTATCTTGATCGTAATAACTTCCCCAACCCGGATTAAATCTTGGTCCACGAGGTCCTTGAGTTGCAGTGGTGTAATTAGTAAAACCTGCTGTAGAACTAGATTGATTAGGAGTGTTGTTTAATATAGAATCCACATTAACACCAAGTTTCTCTGCTAATTCTCGACTATAAATTGCTACAGGTACGCGTGATTGACGTTGGCCATGAACTTGTGGAGCACCATTAGCACTTAAGGAAATAAGATGTTTCCCCATTTGTTTTTGAATCTTTATAAAATAGGACCATGCCTCAAAATAGGTTTGATCAGTCCAGCCATTACCTTTCTTATAACTACCTGCGCCAGTAATACCCCAACCACCTTTTAATCGACCTGTATTGAAACCAGCAGATGTTTTAATCATTGCGTTATTTCCGACTTCCTGTTTAACGAAAATGTTCTTTTTTGCTTCAATGCCTTTTGTGATGATGTTAATTGTACCACCAACCGATTGTATCGCCAATTTCGAAGCACCCAATCCACGTTGAACCTGCATACTTCTCGTAATATCAGCAAGTCCATCCCAGTTGCTCCAATATACTTGACCGTTTTCCATGTCATTTACAGGAACACCATCAACCATAACAGCAACGTTTCTTTGATCGAAACCACGAATATTGATTCGAGAATCACCCATTCCACCACCTTGCTCAGTAGCATAAACGCCGGGTGTTGAGTTTAATAACATCGGTAAATCACGGGATGCAATTTCTTCTTGTATTTTTTGAGCTGTTAGATTAGAGAACGCAATAGGTGTTTCACGACTGCGTGCCACATCTGCAATGAATTCAAATTCCTTCATTTCAGTCGATTCAAGCTTAACATTAAGTGTAACTGGACGACCAGCAATTTTCACTTTTTGAATAACTGTTTTAAACCCAATGTAACTTATGGTAATTGTATAATCTCCATCAGGTAGTTCTTTGATTAGGAAGTTCCCATCTATGTCGGTAATAATTCCTTTTCCTTGGGCGTATAGGACAGAAGCACCAATGAGTGTTTCACCTGTTCCTCCATTTTTTACTGTTCCTCTTAAAGAACCTTGGGCGAATGCTACCGAAAAAGAGGGTAACAGAAATAAATAGAGGAGAATAGATTTTAATGTTTTTTCCATGTGGTCGAGGAAAGAATAGGCGAAAAAAAAAGCCAACGGAGACCGTTAGCTTTTTCAAAAAGATTTTTAATTAACGAATTACAATCTTCTGAGTAGAGATTGATCGGTCTTGATGATTAATTTGAATGTAATAAACTCCTTTCGGAAGTTCGTCAACTAAAACTTTCATCAATGGATTATTCAAGCCACTATTACGAGAAGTGAAAACAGTTTGTCCAATCATATTGGTGATAGAAATTCCAGCAATTGAACGTGATGAACTAATATGTAGTTCGTTATTTAATACCGGATTAGGAAATACACGAACAGAAGCTTCTGTTTCAATTGATTTTACCGAATTGATGGTATTGCAAATACAGTCGTGAGATCCTAAGTTAGTCCACGTGTTATTAGGCAATGTATCGTATTGTGCTAATGGGTCAAAGAAACTAGGATTAGCAGTAACTCCCGTTTGAACAGATGGTTTACGAATCATTGTATGATTGTTTGTAATCCAAGTTCCTGATCCAGAATAAGGAAATTCATTTGTCCAAGCTGTTCCCGGATCTTCTCCTTTTTTACCGAATAAATCAATTAATACTCCTGATTTAAACAAACCAATAGCATCATTTCCATTCATGTATGTAGTAGCTGGATATGCTACATCCGGCTGGTCTGCCAGAGCAAGTAAATCTGGATTAACAGCTGGTGAATTTGTTTCAGAAACAGTTTGGCCGTTAGTAATAATGTGAACATCTAATGCCGCAAGTGTACCAACAAGGTTTAGAGCACCACCTGCAGTTGAATCATTTGCGCCATTTGAAAAGCGACAAATCGTATAAACACTCAAAT
>JBIKOC010000300.1:0-3454 GCA_044358335.1 Flavobacteriales bacterium
CAGCGTACCGAAATTGTGAGAAATAATATTCAAAGCAATTTTTCCTTGCCTAATCAGGTAGAAATGACCTTAGATGTGTATCCTGAAGGTGCAGGTAAAATAAAAATCAGTACAGTAACTCCGGAAGAATATCCATGGAACGGTGTGTATTTTAATGGCGTTCCTGTGAAAATTGAAGCTATAGCTAACACCGGTTATCACTTCCTTCATTGGGGGAATAATGCCTTATTGAATGATACTTTACAATCGGTTTTCCTTGATACACTCGACCTAAATAATGTTGTATTTAAAGCCTATTTTGAAGAGAATTTTGATGTAAGTACACATGATTTAGCTTCAAGTAATGGCTGGAGCGTTTATCCAAATCCTGCTCATGAGCAGCTTTATTTATCTCATCCAACACAATCAAGTGCGAAAAGCTATCAAATTATCGATTTAGCCGGACGCATTCAACTAAGCGGAATCATTGTTTCAGGATTAAGTACATCAGTAATTGATTTAAGTGCATTAGCACCATCGGCCTATATCATTCGATTATTCAATTCGGAGAAATCAGAAGGACAAGTACGATTTATCAAAACACGTTAATACTAGAAAATAAGCACCAACAGGACCAGTAATAAAAACGAAATAATGTTGAGCACAATTCCGGCTCGTAGCATTTCTGCAGGACGAATATGTCCGCTACTAAATGCGATGGCATTGGGCGGAGTACTCATTGGGAACATAAAATCGCAGCTGGCAGAAATGGTTACTGGAATAGCAAAGACTAAGGGATCAATTCCGCGTGTTTGTGCAAGTGCTGCAACTACTGGAACAAAAATAGTTACCATCGCTAAATTGCTCATAAAGGCAGTGAGAATCAAACCAATTCCACATAACAGAATTAAGTAGGCATCGGCGCTGAGGCCTTGTAAAGAAGCCAAATGAGTAGTGAGCATATCTAAAGCGCCACATTTTTTAAAAGCCATTGCCAAGGATAAACCACCTCCAAACATGAGCAAAATGCCCCATGGTAAACGGCTTGTGTCGTCCCAATGCAGCATTGGTTCTTGCTCATTTCCTTTGATAATGAATAAGCTCACACCTGCAGCCATCGCCACCCAAACATCCGAAAAAGGATAAGCAGGAAAAAATGATTTGAATATCCCTTCAGAAAGCCATAAAAACACGGCTACACAAAAGACTATCAACATGTGCTTTTCACTCTTGCTGAACGCCCCTAATTGCTGTAATTCATGTTGAATAAATGTATGTCCCTTTTCAAATTTAGCAATGCGTACAGGAAATATCCAGGTGGTTAAAAAGTAATAGGCTAAAAGCAATAATGCCAATGAGAATGGAGTCCCATAAAGCATCCATTCGGCGAAGGAAATTTCCCGGTGAAAAGTCTCACTCAATATTCCAACAGCTGCTGCATTTGGAGGTGTTCCAATGAGTGTAGCCATTCCGCCAATGCTAGAAGCATAAGCAATTCCAAGAAACAAACTCAGTCTAAAATTGCGAATAGAACGACTATGTATGGCTTCATCGGTATGAAATAAATTCGAAACAGCTAATGCAATTGGGAACATCATTAAAGTAGTGGCTGTATTCGAAATCCACATACTGATAAACCAGGAAGAAAGCATAAATCCTAGAATAATCCGACTGGCATTTGTCCCAGTGATGAGCACCAAACTCAAGGAAAAACGTTTGTGTAATTGGGATTTTTCGAGCGCTAATGCCATGAGAAATCCACCTAAAAAAAGAAACACGTATTTATCTCCATAAGGTGCGCAGGCAGCTTCCATAGTGGATATTCCCAGTACCGGAAAAAGCAATATGGGCAGTAAAGCTGTAACAGCCATTGGTACTGTTTCCAATAACCACCAAGCAAGCATCCAAATTAAAATTCCCAATACCATTGCAACTTGAATGGGCCAATGAAAGGGATTGATCCATCCGAGCAATAAAGCAATCAAAGGTGGCAAAACGATCTTTAAGAAATGGGCAGTGATTTTCATTTACATGATTAAATAAAAAGATAATTATTAGTACTCTGAATCCGATTAATGCCGATTGTCGCAATTGGTATATACGGGTGGAATATCCTTCTTCAAAAAAGTAATTTTATCACAACCAAAAGATACATACTCAAAACCCATAATAACAGGAGGTTTTCCTTTGAAAATCCAACCAACATATTGATTTACCATCTTCTCATTTGTCATTAAGTTTAAAGGTGAAGGCATGGTACTTTCAGAATCATAAAAACAATCATTTCTAACGAGTGCATTCGTTTTACTGTATGTTACTACGAGATGTCTTGCAGCTAAATTTCCATTTTCATTACTCAAAATATCTTGAACAAATATGTTAAAACCTTCCATTGAAGCACGATACGTAATTCCCCTTTTCACATTACGTAATACCCATCTATTGGTCGTATCAACCTCATAAGGAGGAAATTCTTTTGCCGGAACTTTTGTCCAAACAATGGGTTTCATTTGGCCCCTAATAAATGGATTTGTTTTACCCATGCACACCAATGGTAAAGTATAATTAGGACATAATTTTTTCTGAGTAGCTGGAGCTATTTCAAATCCAATTTGATAATCATAAGCTTGATGTGGATATTCATCGTCGGAACGATAATCATTCAATTTGGCGAGTACTTTCAATGATTTAACACAGAATGATGCACTTAAATGAGTGACATAATTATAGAGAAAAACACTATCAGTAGGAGAAATATGTGTCCCATCTAGAAAGCGTTTACGATACATCGAGTCAAGGTAGAAATGTTTTGATTGTGCTGTATCCAATAATTCCATGGAAGGTATCGCAGCAGAATCGGGCGATTCACTTATAACATACACATCTGATAGAGAAATAAACCCAACTGTTTGTTTGGTTGTTTTTTCGTAAGGAATTAAATAAAAGATATTTAAATCTTGAGTAAATAAAGCTGTTTTTGAAAAAAGGAGAATAAATGTAACAATCCAGCTGCAATCGTTTTTTGTCATTTATTCAGCATTAAATTCAATTAATAAATGGAATATGCGTCGTTTCAATAACGCAACAAATCCTCCATTGCAGCTTTTACTTTTTCGATGTTTGGAATCATGGTAAATTCTAAGACACTATTCAGTGGAATCGCTGGTAAATTTTCTGAACCAATAACTCGAACAGGTCCATCGAGCGATTCAAAGCATTGATCTTGAATTAAACCGGAAAGACTTCTTGCAAAAGAATTGCTCACCGATTCTTCCGTAATAACCAAGCATTTTTTCGTCTTACGAACGGAATCAAAAATGGCTTTTTCATCCAAAGGATAAATGGTCCTTAAGTCAATGATTTCGACTTTATCCTTCATCCCTTTAGAAGCATTTAATGCCCAATGCACACCCATTCCATAAGTAATCACTGAAATGGTTTCACGCGTTTTTTGTTCTTCAATTTCCTGAACTAT
>JBIKOC010000301.1:0-3448 GCA_044358335.1 Flavobacteriales bacterium
TACTTCAATTAGTCAAGATTTTGATGGTAATATTTATGCATCATTTCGAAATAAACGAAGTAGAGGAGTACCACCTTTGATGATAGGTAAAGACTCGATTCCAGATGCATATGAACGAGTTATTGTAGCTAGTTTTGATGAAAAAGGGAATTATCGGTGGAATAAAATTAGCCGAGCCATGTTATCCATCGATTCACATTCGAAGATTCACAACGATGAATGCGGAAATCTCTATTTTACAGGTGAAATGTGGTACTCATTACCTGTCAATATGAGTCTTTTTGATGGTGCTATTGTACGTGGAAAAGGGTATGGTGGTGCGCCTTTAGCAGCTAGAATTCGAACAACCATTCCGGATGAATTATTAGCTTTAAATATGAACCTGTCGCAATCTTTGCAAATAAAAATGCGCGAAAAGATTAAGGAGAAAAATAGCAGTAATAATTCAATTAAACTTAAAGATGCACCTGTGCTTTCAGATTCTCTAAGTTATTCATCTTCAAACGCTCAACCAGATCCCGTTCATGCTAATAGATGTGTGCCAATTCCTTTTCCTTGGAGTTTAGTATTATTTCCTAATCCAACAGATGGGCAATTCACAGCTAGGGCAACTATTTCTTATTGTGATTCACATGTTGGCGTGGAATTATGGGATGCCAAAGGTGCATTTGTTAAACAATTATCTGCCCCACATATGCAATTAGCAGGGAGTTTCGATGTGGAGGGTGCAATTAATGATTTAGCTGCTGGAGTTTATATTGTAGTCTTAAAAGGTTCAAATTCAGCAGTTAGTGAAAGATTAGTGAAGAAATGAAAGTGCAGAATTGTAGATTTTCTTGATTTAATCAATCATAGAGAGTATTGTATATTCGCTACAATTCTCAATTAATAATGATGATAAGCTGGAATACATGTTTTTCTGGAGAGCGTTTCGGTATTCAATCTGATGCGATAACTGAACGTACTGAATTTGAACGTGATTGGGATCGTTTAATATTCTCTAGTGCCTTCCGTAGATTGCAGAATAAAACTCAGGTATTTCCATTGCCGGATGAAGTTTTTGTTCATAATAGATTGACGCATTCTCTCGAAGTTGCTAGTGTTGGTCGGTCGTTGGGAGAAATTATTGGTCGATATTTAAGTGAGCGTTCTGATGTTCGCAACGATGATCATGCGTATGAATTTTATAAGTACCATCTCAAACATGTTATTGCATGTGCCTGTTTGGCGCATGATTTAGGAAATCCTGCTTTTGGTCATTCGGGTGAAGAAGCAATCTCGAAGTATTTTATTGATCGTGAAAAAGACCTTGGATTTCGTTCCTTATTTACGGATAAAGAATGGTCCGATTTGGTTGCTTTTGAAGGGAATTCTAATGCTTTTCGTTTATTGACAAAACAATTTACGGGACGTTTACAAGGTGGATTCCGTCTTACCTATTCAACTTTAGGCGCAATTGTAAAATACCCATGTGAAGCATCTGCCTCCCTAGGTAAGAAAGGACCTAAATACCGATCCAAATATGGTTTCTTTCAAGCTGATCAATTTGCATTTGAAGAGGTCGCTCAAAAGCTTCACATGATACGGGAGGAACATCCCGACTATATCATTTACAAGCGTCACCCATTTGTTTATCTCGTAGAAGCAGCTGATGATATTTGCTATTCCATTATCGATATGGAAGATGCACATCGTTTAGGTATTTTCAAAACGGATGATGTAATTGATTCGTTCTTAAAAATTATTTTATTAAATCCAGATGAAACGAGCGATCGCATAAGGAGAACGCTTGAATCGGTTTCAGATGTAAATGAAAAGATAGCCTACTTACGCGCGAAATCGATTAGTTACTTAACTCGAAAATGTGCACAGGTTTTTCAAGAAAATGCTGAATTAATTCTATCAGGTGATTTTCAAGGTGATCTCATTAATTCCGATCCTGATACTAAACGAGTAATGAAAGAAATCGAGAGTCTTTCTATTAAATATATTTATAATTATCCCAGTGTGGTTAAAATTGAATTAGCTGGTTTTAGAATCATGGGCGGTATTCTTGAGGATTTTATAAGCGCTGCAATTACTCCTACGGCAGAAAGGAATAGTATGCAGCGTAATTTACTAGGTCTCTTACCTTCTCAATTTCTTTTTGATGAGAGTGATTCTGCATACCAAAAAGTTATGTCTATTGTCGATTATGCATCTGGCATGACTGATTTATATGCACTTAAGCTATATCGTAATCTTCGAGGAATAGAAGTCCCAACTATATAGGTATCGGTTTTGTAAATTAATTGATGGTAGAGTAGGATATATAGAAAAATCTAAAATTGGGAGGGTGTTTTACACCGTTAACAAAATGTAAATAGCCCTGTTTTTATGAAGCTCAAAATTCGAAGTTTGTTTTTTATCTTACCCTTTTAAATAAATTTATCCATGAGTAAATCTAAATTAAAATAACATTACCTACCTGCCTTGCAGTAGGATTAGCAGTTTAATAGTTTCATTTCAATCAATGAAATTAGGCTATTAAAGCAACCTGTCATTAAATCATTTAAGATTATCTACTACATGTTAATTGACATAACAAGTGGCAAAATGGATAAAAATTAAAAATTACTTTTTTCGCTTTTCTTGAAGGTGTTCGGGTAAATTAAATTTAGACTCAATGAATTCAACAATCATGGATTTTTATGGTCCGTCTTAAATAAGAATTAACCAAATTAATGAGAAAATTCAACTTTGTCAAAGTTTATTAACTTAAATCAGCTAATTTATTCTTAATAAAGAAGTTTTATTTCTAATCAGAAGTTGTAAATTTGAACATTAATTTTAAAAAAATCTTGAACAAATGAAATATCTATTTTTTGCCTCAGCTGCGCTCCTCGCTTTAACATTTAGCAGCTCATGTGGAAAGAAAGTTGATGCTTGCGCTAACTTCAATGAGTCTGCATACCTAGTAAACGATACTATTTTCTTAGATGCTTCTTGCAGCGAAAATGTAGACTCCTATTTGTGGGAACCTCAAGCGGGATTGCAAATGTTGGGAAGCGGAAATGCAGTGACTGAGCGTTTTATTGTACTTCCATTATCAGGTTCTCTATCCAGAACGATAGATTTAACTGTAACGAACTCAAAGTCGACGCGCAAAATATCAAAATCGATAGTTGTTCTTTAATTTCTATTGAAGGACTATTATTAAAAGTTTCTTTTGCATTGCATTCTTAAAACAGCTTCAGATAATCAGCAGTCAATGCAATTGTTTGAAGCTTTTTTGTTGCCTGTTTGGCAGCTATTACCAGAATTAGTTGCTTGGGTAATGATACATTCCTTTAATCGCTGCTTCGAGTTTCTGAATGATTCCAGCTTCAGAAGGGCGCATCTCAGAAGGGTTGATCACATTGCCGTTCTTATCCAAAAGAATGTACCGAGGCAAAGCGCCGATGTCGTA
>JBIKOC010000302.1:0-3427 GCA_044358335.1 Flavobacteriales bacterium
CGATACTCAGTTCTTGGCTTCATAGCTCGCATTAGCTTGTTATCTTTGCCGCCCCATGGCACTCGATCAGCCCCAAGAAGAAACCGGTCACGAAATGAGTTTTCTTGATCACCTAGAAGCCCTCCGTTGGCATCTGGTGCGCTCAGCTATTGCGATTCTTGCCTTTGGTACACTTGCATTTATCTACAAAGATTTCATTTTTGATGGAATCCTGCTTGCTCCCAAATACCACGATTTTCCCACCTATCGTTTCTTTTGCTGGTTATCTCAAGTACTCTTTCACGATGATAGTATCTGTTTGGGTGATCTTAATTTTGAGTTGATCAGCATTAGCATGTCTGGTCAATTTACAGCTCATATTACAGTAGCGATTGTAACGGGCATAATCCTAGCTTTTCCTTATCTACTCTGGGAAATCTGGCGTTTCATTAAACCTGCACTTTACCAAAATGAGCGTAAATATGCTAACGGATTAGTTTTTTGGGGAACCTTTTTGTTTTTGCTAGGTGTTGCTTTTGGATACTATGTTATTACTCCACTAAGTGTTTTCTTTTTCGGAAATTATCAGGTAAGTACCCTAGTAAGTAATCAAATAGGTCTTAATAGTTTTATTTCGACTGTTGTTACTACCACGTTTGGTAGCGGACTCGTTTTCGAGCTACCCATTGTAATTTATTTTCTGGCGAAGATTGGTTTGGTTGGCCCAGAGTTCTTGAGAAACACACGAAAGGTTTCTTATGTGATAATTCTGATCGTAGCAGCTGTAATTACTCCTCCAGATGTTACAAGTCAGATAATTGTTTCTATTCCGCTCTTCATACTTTATGAAATCAGTATTATGATAGCTAGCCGTGTCGAAAAAAACCGATTGGCAGAGTTGAAGTCTAGATAAATCTGTCGATTCAGGTCTAGAAAAACCTACCTTTGTTGCTTATTCTACTGCCATGATGTTATCTGTTTTGTTAACACTTCTAAGCCCAGGGCATATCATATTAATTGTTGCTGCTGTGCTTCTTTTATTCGGAGGAAAAAAAATTCCGGAACTAATGAAAGGTATTGGACAAGGCATTCGAGAATTTAAGGACGCCAAAGAAGGTAAGAACGACGAGAACTTACCGGAGAAGAAAAACTGATTATCACGATTATTTTAGCCTATGTACACATCTCTGGCCGAAACCCAGGCTGCCATTGCTGCCGGAACAACGACCATCGAGGCGGTTACTCGCCATTATCTCAAAACAATTGCTGAAAAATCTGATTTGAATGCCTTTTTGGAGGTGTTTGAGGACGATGCTTTGAAACAGGCAGCTGCAGCCGATCAAAAGTGGAAAGCTGGAAATCCCGGAAAATTAGCTGGGATGGTTATCGGGTTGAAGGATAATCTGTGTTACAAAGGACATTCAGTTACAGCTTCGAGCAAAATTCTTGAAGGATTTGAATCGCTTTACACCGCAACTGTTGTTCAACGTTTAATCGACGAAGATGCTGTCATCATTGGCCGACTAAACTGCGACGAATTTGCCATGGGCAGTTCCAACGAGAACTCTGCATTTGGTCCAGTAAAAAACCCATTTGATTCGAATCGTGTTCCCGGCGGATCTTCAGGAGGTTCTGCCGCTGCTGTTGCCGCGGGCTTATGCTTAGCAACACTTGGTTCTGATACAGGTGGTTCCATTCGACAACCAGCCTCTTTTTGTGGTGTTGTTGGATTGAAACCCACTTATGGTCAAGTTTCTCGCTGGGGTTGTATTGCTTACGCCTCGTCATTCGACCAAGTTGGCCCATTGGCTAATAATGTAGAAGATTGTGCTATTATTTTGGAAGTAATTGCTGGACCGGATGAGTTCGACTCAACTATGCTCCAAAAGCCAGCACCTGAATTTTCAAAGCACTTACAATCCGAAGGGAAGTTTCGTATTGCCTTCATGCCCGACTACATTAATAACGAAGGACTAGATCCTGAAATTCGTCTATACATGAATTCCATGATTGATCAACTTCGGGCAGATGGACATACCTTAAATGCTGTAGAATTCCCCTATCTCGACTATGTGATTCCTGCTTACTATGTATTAACAACAGCAGAGGCATCTTCAAATCTTTCTCGATACGATGGTATTCACTACGGATATCGAAGTAAAAATGCTCACGATTTAGAAAGCACTTATAAGCTATCTCGTTCCGAAGGTTTTGGAAAAGAAGTAAAACGCCGGATTATGCTTGGAACGTTCGTTTTGAGTTCGGGATATTACGATGCGTATTACTCCAAAGCTCAAAAAGTCCGTCGCATCTTGCGAAATCGCACTAATGAGATTTTTGCTGAAAACGATTTTATTCTTTTACCAAGTACTCCCGGAACGGCTTTCCCTTTAGGCGACAGAAGTAACGATCCGATTAAAATGTACTTGGAAGATATCTACACCGTTCAAGCAAATTTGTGTGGAATTCCGGCTATTTCTCTTCCTTTAGGGAAACACAGTAACGGGTTACCATTTGGTGTTCAGTTACTTGCGCCTTCTTTTAACGACCAACAACTTCTTGCTTTCTCTGCAAGATTGATGTCTGATAAGGCATAACTTGTTAGATAATTTCTCCGTTTATTGTCAACAATCTTGTGTTGAATTTACATCTCAACACCCCCATTCTTTTAGAAATTTCAGTTAGGTTTGGTGCATACCACTATCTGTTTTTTATACTCCAACAGATTCCTCAGGTACTAAGTTGAAGTTGAATTCGTTTTTGATCTACGCATGCGTTTAAAAGTTCTCTTTTCCGGAATATTCCTGCTGTTGGCAAGCCTTGCTTTCCCGCAAAAGAAGACTTTTGTCTCTGCGCGCGATACATCTGTCCGCCTTCTGGCCGATGATCCTATTGCTGCTCAATTGGATAGTTTGGCTTACCTAAAACTTTTCGAAACAACTCGTTACGGAGGAGAATTTGGTCGTCCAGGTAATTTTGGATTTACCCCTGATTCGGTTCCTGTGTATTCGCCACAAGTTTTGGCAGAACGCATTGCTAAAATGGATGCCCAGTCGCCTTTTAAACTCATTTATAATGATGAGGTTAAGGCATACATCAATATGTATTCAATACGTAAACGCAATCAGGTTTCGCGCATGATTGGTTTATCGGAATTGTATTTCCCTTTGTTTGAAGAAACTTTGGCGAAGTACAAAATGCCTTTGGAGCTGAAGTATTTAGCAATTGTTGAATCAGCCCTAAATCCTGCGGCTCGCTCCCGAGTGGGCGCACAAGGACTTTGGCAGTTCATGTATGGAACAGGGAAACTGTTTAAGCTAAACATCAACAGCTATGTGGATGAACGCTGCGATCCAATTAAATCAACAGAAGCAGCTTGTTTGTATATGAAATACTTGTATTCCATTTATAAAGACTGGTCATTGGTTTTAGCTGCATACAACAGCGG
>JBIKOC010000303.1:0-3420 GCA_044358335.1 Flavobacteriales bacterium
ACCGTGCTATAAATGAATATAAAAAAGGCATGGATGCACTTCTCGAATCAAACCGAATAAAAGAAGACATCATTATTTGGGAACACGATCTTTGGGAATTCTAAGATAATTTTCACTTTGTTTAACCTCCATGCTTACACACAAAAGGCTTTCCATTTTGGAAAGCCTTTTGTGTTTTAAAGATATAGTGAAATATGGTTAAACAAACTCTTCGCCCATTTCAACTTTCACATTAGTAACCATTTGACGGATTTCTTGTTCATCCTCCATTTTACAGATTAGTAAAATACCATCCGATTCGACTACAATGAAGTTTTCCAAACCTTGAATAACAACGAGTTTTTCCTTGGGAACACTTATAACACAATTCTTCGTGTCGTAATGCATTACATGTTTTCCAATAATAGCATTTCCTTGATTGTCTTTACTGGAGTTCTCGTACATAGAACCCCAAGTTCCTAAATCGGACCAGCCGAATTCAGAGGGTATAACATAAACATTTGGAGCTTTCTCCATTATACCGTAATCTACAGAGATGTTCGTGCACTGTCCATAAGCTCGTTCAATAAAAGCTGTTTCATTTTCAGTATAATACACGCTTCTTCCATCGAAAAAAACTTGGTCCATTTCTGGAAGAAAATTTTGATATGATTTGATTAATGATCTCGCTGAAGAAATGAAAATGCCAGAATTCCAAAGGAAATCACCACTAGCTAAAAAGGATTTAGCTAAATCAATATTCGGCTTTTCGGTGAATGTTTTTACGCGCTTTACGTCCTGGTTGTTCTCTGTGTCGTAATCATCAACAAACTGAATATAACCATAGCCCGTGTCAGGACGACTTGGTCGAATTCCTAGCGTTAAAAGAGCATCTTCTTGTGTTGTAAATGAAAAAGCTTTCTGAACAAGAGAGAGGAAAACATCTTCCTTCAATATTAAATGGTCAGATGGAGCTATAACAACCTGAGCATCTGAGTCCTTTACGCTAATTTTATGAATTGCATACGCAATACATGGAGCGGTATTTCTTCTAGATGGCTCTAATAGAATTTGGTCCTTTTTTAATCCAGGGACCTGTTCATTTACAAGACTTAAATAACTTTTGTTTGTAACAATAAAGATGTTTTCCAACGGTATTAATCGTTCAAATCGATCAACTGTTTGTTGCAAAAGAGTACGCCCTGTTCCTAAAATGTCAAGAAACTGCTTTGGGTTTTGTTGGCGGCTCATCGGCCAAAAACGGCTGCCGATTCCACCTGCCATAATTATGCAGTATAGATGTGAATTATCGTTCATTTCGAAAGAATTAATAGTCGCGCAACTTCAAAATAGCTGAGCGTATTGATTGAATTACATGAGGTATTTCATCCGAGTTTGTTGTACCTACAGAAAGTCTATACCACGTTGAATTCATAGGAGATCCAAAAGCATAAAATGGTACGACTGCAACTCCTGCTTCATTTAAAATATATTGAGTAGTATCGGCGGTAGATTTCAATAGAACACCTTCGGGTGAAGTTTTACCTTTTAAGTTGATACTTACTGTTAAATAAATTGCCGCTTGTGGGGAAACAACATCAACCGGTAAGCCTTCTTCTTTAAGTTCTTTGAATCCCTGGTAAAAACTACTTAACCGGCGAAACAATCGCTCTTTTAGTTCAGTTAAATAAGCATCAACCTCATTTGTGGATTTGAGGAAATTGGCTGTTGCAACTTGCTCTGCCTTCGGAGCCCATGCGCCAACATGACCCAGAATACTTTTCATTCGATCAATTATGAATTCTGGTCCAAAAGCCCATCCAACACGAACGCCTGTAGCAGCAAATGATTTAGAAATTCCGTCGATGAAAATAGTGTATGGTCTCAATTCAGGCATTAGAGAAACGGGGTCAACATGCTCTGTTTCGCCGAATGTAAGTGCCCAATAAATTTGATCATATAGTAAGTAAAGCGGCTTCGCTTCTGGAGAACGACTCATGTTTTCGGCCAAAACCAATTGGCAGATTTCAAGAAGGCCTTCTTTCGTAAATGTAGTCCCTGTTGGATTTAATGGAGAACAAAGTGCCAATAACGTCGCATCTTTTAAATGCTCTCTCAATTCCTCCCCAGATGGCATAAAGTTGTTTTCTGGGCTAGTTTGTATCATCACAGCTTTCGCACCCGATAAATGGGAATAATGATTATTATTCCATGATGGTACAGGGAAAACTACTTTGTCACCTGGATCGACTAAAGTTTGATAAGCCGCATAAATTAACGGTCGGGCACCACTAGCAACCAAATATTCATTCGGGCTGTAGTTTAGTCCTTGTCGTTCTAGAATGAATTCTGAAATGGCATTTCGAAGGCTTTCGATTCCATTTGCAGCGGGGTAATTGGTATGATTGTTTTTGTATGCCTCAATTATATTCAACTTTAATAAAGAGGGAATAGGAAAAATTTGTGGGTCAAAGTCCCCGATTGTGTAATTATAGATCGTATCACCCTTTTTTATCTTGTCATTAATTTCTCCGGCCAATTTTATAATCTCCGAGCCCTGAAGGGTTTGAGCCATTTGAGATATTGGAAGATTCTTCTTTTCTGACAGTTGTTCTCGTTCCATTTTCCGTGTAGCTGAAATGAACTGGCAAGGTACGAATTCTTTTAGCCCGACTCGGCAACTGGCTCAACTTCCGCGAGAGGATTTACCAAATAATGCTTATTTGTTCCAAGCTCTTCACAGCGAAAATATTTCCTCCTTTGCTCACCTTTTCTAAACACTCTACCTGTTTTAAGTTTAAATAGCGAGTTGGCTGGTATGTCTTCCAGAACCAACGTGTATTCGTCATCAAACAAACGAAGCACTCGCATTAAATCTTCATCTACACAACTACTTGCAGCTGGATTGCTGATATACCCTTTAACATGAATAAGAACCTCTTGAGGAAATACTTCTGTTGTCAAAAAGGGAATCATGTGCTTTTTAAACTCTTGTTTCCACTCATTTCCGTGTGGTTTTACTCGATTATGGAATGTATTCCATGTGCTAAAATGTGCTATTTCATGAACAAGCGTAATCAGAAATGCATATGGATTTAGATTGTGATTAACTGTAATAGTATGGCCTCTTTGCGACCCTGGCGTTGGACGAAAATCACCCAATTTAGTAGCACGATTTCGAGTAATCTTTAAATGAATTCCATAGTTAATAATCCAATCTACAATCTGGTTAACAGCTGTTTCTGGAATATACTTTATCAAAACACGAGTATACTGTTCCCTCATAGCTCAAAAATAAGTGAGCCTTTAGTTAGTTATCTAATCCTATGGGTTTAATCATAAACATTTTAATTGGTATAAATTTACTCATCTTGTTTACAGAATAAATCCTATTGTAGAATGCGATTTTTTGTATCATTGGTTTTCCAACCTATTGCTATG
>JBIKOC010000304.1:0-3419 GCA_044358335.1 Flavobacteriales bacterium
ATTTGAAACAGGCAAATCGCTCATCAAAGAATCATCGTATGAATCATTAGATGAGTTAGCTGAACTGATGGCATCAAAACCAGAATGGAGAATCCTGTTTTCGGGACATACCGACAATGTTGGATTACCAGCAAGCAATCTCATCCTTTCAAAAAATCGAGCATTGGCGCTTAAAGCTTATATGCTAAATAAGAACATTCCTACTGAGCGTGTTTTAACGGAATGGTTTGGACAAACGAAGCCCATCGCAAGTAATAAAACCGCAGAAGGGCGACAAAAAAACAGAAGAGTAGAAATTACGGTGCTTACCCTAACCAAGTAGAATTATTTATGGGCGAACATTTTAAACGAAGAAGGAAAATTCAGGAGCAAGAATTTGGTTTTGGAAATACCGGACAAAAGAAAAGGCTTCTCAATACGGATGGATCTTTTAATGTGGTTAGAAAAGGGCTTTCTTTTTTCGAATCGTTCAATCCGTATAACGAACTATTAACAACTAGTTGGAGCCGATTTTTCCTGTTTGTACTGTTTTGGTATTTCACCATAAACATGACGTTTGCAGGAGTTTATCTGTTTTTGGGAATAGAGAATTTAAAGGGCATTGACCCTGCTGATGAAGGAGGGCCATTTTGGGAAGCTTTTTTCTTCAGTGCTCAAACATTGAGTACAGTTGGATATGGAAGAATTAGCCCGAGTGGAATATTAGTGAATTCAATTGCGGCTTTTGAAGCATTGATTGGTGTTACCAGTTTTGCGTTAATTACCGGTTTAGTGTTTGGACGATTTTCAAAACCAGTTGGCAAACTCATGTTTTCCGAAAATATATTGGTAAGCCCGTATAAGAATAACCAAACAGCACTCATGTTTCGACTAACCAACCGTATGAAAAGTCAGTTAGTTAATTTGAATGCAAATGTGAGTTCATCGTTGAATTTAATGGATGAAAATGGAGTTCTGGCAAGAAGATTCTTTCGATTAAAACTCGAGCGGGATGAGATTGTGTTTTTCCCAACTAGCTGGACCATTGTGCATCCAATAGATGAGAATAGTCCATTCTTTGGGATGACCGAAGAAGAGTTCCGAGCATCAGAGCCAGAATTGCTTATTTTAATTCAAGGATATGACGATTCGTATTTTGCCAATATACAAGTGAGGTATTCGTATATCGAAGAAAATACTGTTTGGGGAGGGAAATGGAGGAAAATCCTTCAGGTTGCGGAAGATGGTTCTTCAGAAATTCACTTAAACCACTTTAATGATTTCGATCGGGTGGAAATTAATTCACTTATTCCCGATAAAAGTATCCGCGAAATCGCCGATTAATAAGCTAGCGATTCACATAAACAAAAAAACCCCGGTTGCTCACCGGGGTTCAAATCGTTTAGATAAGATTGCTTATTTCAAAGAATTCACGTAACGAGTGATTTTACCCACCAAGTTACCTGCTTTGTTCTTATGAATAATGCTGCGTTTCGCTAACTTATCTAGCATAGATGAAACATCTGCTAGTTGAGCCTGCGCTTCTTTCTTATCTGAAGTCAGACGAAGTTTCTTCAGCGCGTTACGCGTAGTCTTGTGAAAATAACGGTTACGCAGACGCTTTGCGTCATTTGAGCGGATCCGCTTGATTGCTGAAGGATGATTTGCCATTTGCTTTCTTCGCTGTTAATGTAGTAGCCCGTAGGGGAATCGAACCCCTGTACCAAGAATGAAAATCTTGTATCCTAACCCCTAGATGAACGGGCCATTTTTTTTCAAAAATTGGAATGCAAATGTAGTCCAAAATTTGACTCAGACAAGTGCTGTCAAATACTAGTTCCTAAAAAATATGCTTGTCGACTGTATTTCAGGTATTTAATTTTACAAATTGACTAAAAACCTTGTCTAAGGACTTACCTCTTAGCCGGTGATTATGACATTTTGTGGTACATTTGCCGCGAAATGAATACAAAGAAACGTGTAGCATTTTACACCTTGGGGTGTAAGCTCAATTTCTCAGAAACCTCAACTGTTGCACGCTTATTCCAAGGTGCTGGATTTGACAAGGTAGAATTTGACGATTCTCCCGATATATATGTAATCAACACCTGCTCGGTAACTGATAATGCTGATAAGAAGTGTAAGAGCTTAGTGAATCGGGCTTTACGGGTTTCTCCTCATGCGTATGTGGCTATAATTGGTTGTTATGCTCAATTAAAACCAGAGGAAATTGCTGCCATTCCAGGAGTTGATTTAGTTTTAGGAGCTTCGGAAAAGTTTAACATCCTCGAGCATGTGGAAGAGTTGGAGAAGAATGTGAAAACACAAATCCATGCGTGCGAAATTGATGCAGTTAACACCTTTGTTCCATCCTATAGTTCGGGAGATCGCACGCGTACCTTTTTCAAGATCCAAGATGGCTGTGATTATTCCTGCTCGTTTTGCACCATTCCTTTAGCTCGAGGTAAAAGCAGAAGTGAAAGTATCGCTCATACATTAGAAGAAGCTCGAAAACTCATTCAAGAAACTGGGACACGGGAGATCATCCTAACTGGAGTGAATACGGGAGATTTCGGTCGACATAATGGTGAGCAATTCATCGATTTAATCAAGGAACTCGATCAGTTGGAAGGAATCGACCGTTTTCGAATTTCCTCTATTGAGCCTAATCTATTGAGTGATGAAGTGATTGAGTTTGTTTCCAATTCAAACAAATTCGTTCCGCATTTTCATATTCCACTTCAATCGGGAAGCAATTCTACACTTCGCAGGATGCGTCGCCGGTATCAACGTGATGTATATGAAAGTCGAGTGGCTTTAATCAAGCAACTCATGCCCGATTGCTGCATTGGAGTAGATGTAATTGTTGGCTTTCCTGGCGAAACAGAGGAAGATTTTCTAGAGAGTTATACATTCATACAGGAACTGGATGTTTCGTATTTACATGTATTTTCCTATTCCGAACGTCCTAACACATTAGCGATTGAAATGCCTGATGTGGTTTCAGATAAGGATCGAGCTAAACGAAGTAAAATGCTTCACATCCTGTCGGATAAGAAAAAGCGATACTTCTATCAAAACCAATTAACCAAAACAAAACAGGTACTTTGGGAGGGCGAACGTGATGGAGAATGGATGTATGGCTTTACGGAAAACTACGTCAAGGTAAAAACTCCTTTTCAACCTGAGAAAACCAATACATTAGAATTGATATGCCTTCAAGACATTGATTCGGAAGGAATTTGTACCGCAACATCCTTGATACCGGCTTAACCCATTTGTCTGCTTTAAAAACAAAAATATGTACGCAACTATTAGCGAGCTTTTAAAATCTTACGGAATTGACATTCCTCTTCCCATACAGACATTTGGTTTTTTCGTTGCCATTGCCTTCATCGTAGCAGCCTATCTTCTATCCTCAGAATTACGCAGAAAAGAGG
>JBIKOC010000305.1:0-3407 GCA_044358335.1 Flavobacteriales bacterium
TCTAGATGAAGGGTTTACTCAATTTCTAACCGTTTGGGCGCAAGAACATATCGATGGTCCAATTGCTCTCAAAGGTAAATTCGCCAATAAGTACACCGAGAAATACACTAAACCCGAAGAAGTTCGCTATGCACGTGCATTATATGGGTACATGCGTGATGCAATTCGTGAGGATGAAACAACCTTAAACACACATTCGGATGATTTTCAAGGTTCAGTTGGACATGGTGGTGGATACGGAAGTGTTTATTATAAAACAGCTACCATGCTGTTTAATTTACAGTATCTATTAGGCGACACCTTGTTTTCCAATGCAATGAAAAACTATTTCAATGAATGGAAAATTGCCCATCCGTATTTCGAAGATTTCCGCAATTCAATTATCAACTATACACATACCGATCTTAACTGGTTCTTCGATCAATGGCTCGAAACCTTTAAAGTAATCGATTATAAAGTTGGTCGCATAAAAAATAAAGGGGAAGGAAATTATACAATCACTTTCAAACGAAAAGGCAGCATGCAAATGCCTATCGACTTTTCCGTATATGATGTCGAAGGAAAACGCTACGACTATTACATTCCAAATAATTGGTTTGAGAAAAAAACAAGTGCTACTCATTTGCCTCGCTGGATTGGATGGGGCGTGTTGAATCCAACCTATAAAGCTCAAATCAAAATTGATGGTAAATTATCCAATGTAGTAATCGATACTTCGGGGCGCTTAGCCGATAACAATCGTTTGGATAACAGTAGCAAAATGGCCTACATCGTTCGGTTCGATTCACGTGTTTCAAACACTCCCGACTGGCATCGCTATGAATTCAATATTCGTCCCGACCTGTGGTATAATTTCTACGATGGAGTAAAATTCGGTCTACACATCAATGGAAACTACATGAATTATAAGCATATAGTTGATGCTACATTTTGGTTGAATACAGGCTTGCAAAAAATCAAACCGGGCTTCGAACAAGATTATAGCAGCTTTAATCCATTTTCATTCAAAATCAACTACACCAATCCAACCGATAAAATCCTGAAAGGCTCATCAGTCAATGCTTCTGTCCGTTATCTCGATGGTTTAGCTGCTGCTCAATTGGGCTTCCGAATTCAAAACCGGAAACGAAATACCAGTTTCTACAGCTATTTCAAAAGTATGTATCGTCCCGATTCTTCCGATGTGTACTACTTAATTAATCGAACCGAATGGAATCCTCGTCAGTGGAATAACACCGTTAATGTTGGGTTAGATCACGATTACTCCTACAAGCGTGGGACTGGACGTATAAACTTGCACATGCGAACTGCTGGTCCAGGTTCTGACTATGATTATTCACAATTGAGCTTAACTGTGGTTAATTACAACCGATTGGGGAAACTCAATTTCAACACCCGTTTCTTTGCACAAATTGGAACAGGAACGAATCTGGCTCCCGAATCGGCTCTATATCTCGCTGGAGCGAATCCCGAAAGTATGATGGATAATAAATTCACCCGTTCGGTTGGATTTTTCCCACAAGATTGGAATGGTTTCGGAGCAACAACCAATCACTTTCAACATGGCGGCGGACTCAATTTGCGCGGTTATGCAGGTTATTTGGCGCCTTATAAACGAGCCGATGGAACCAGTGTGTTAACCTATAAAAGCAATTCCGGTGTAGCAGTTAATGCCGAATTAGAGTTTGATCGTTTGTTTCCAATTCGCCCTCGATTTACACGTAACTGGCTTAAGATTAACTCCTATCTCTTTGCCGATGCAGGATTCATTCAATCTAATTTAGCGAACGAGAAAATGGCATTTGCCGCACCTCGCGCCGATGCTGGGTTGGGGTTTGCATTTACTATCAAGAAATGGGGGCCATTGAGCATGGAAAAACCGTTGACCATTCGTTTCGACATGCCATTTTTTCTCAGCCGAACACCCGATTTATCGCCCGATTACGTTCAGTTCCGTTGGTTAGTTGGGGTAAATCGTGCCTTTTAAACGCAAGGATTAATTGCTTGAATATTTTTGGGGGCATAAACCGGGCTTTACGCGGTGCGCGGCACCTTGCTTCAATCCCTTGCCCAAGGTCGAGTATACTTTAAAGCCTCGTTCTCTTTAGAAAAGGAATCATGTGCTTTAAATCATCCGCTGCACGGCTGTACCAAATGATTATTCCGTAAACCAAACAAGCAATCAAGGAGTGTAGGAATACATTCGATAGAACATGAGTACTTAAGGGTAAAATGGAAGAAATTCCATACGCCGCAACTAGTGCTAGAACTATTGAAACTGTTCTTTTATCAAAGGGTTGCAACTTAAATCGCCAATAAATAAAAACATACTTAAATGTATTGTAAGCAAAACTGGCAATACAAGTAGCCCAAGCAGCACCTATCAATCCATACTGAGGAATAAAAACATAGAGTAAAACAAGATTTAAAACGGCAACTAGAACCAACGCTAGTGCACCACTCGTAAATCGATTGCTATTAAAAATAATGGCAGTGTTTGAACCTGTCATCAAATTAAATAAAGCCCCCAAACTTAATATCGCCACAACAGGAACTCCTTGATAATAGGTTTCGGGCAGCCATTTAAAAAGGAAAGGCGCATTCAACGTAACAAGTAAAAACAATAAACCTCCGAGCAAAAAGAGGTAGCGAGCCGATTTGTAGTAAATATCTCGAATGTTCTCTAAATCATTTTTCTCCCAAGCATGCGCCACACGCACATTGGCTACTTTATCGAGCGCATTTACAGGCGCTTCAATAAAAGTGGGAATAAATGAAGCAATTCCGTAAACACCTACTAATGCTAACGGAACAAACTGACCAAGCACGATAGAATCCAATAGTTTGATAGCCATGGAGGCAATGCCAGCAAGAAATACTGTCCAGCCATATAACAGCATTTCTTTTAAAAATGGTTTTTGAATAAAGCTCCAATCAGGTTTTAACGAAACATGTCCAACTCGAACAGCCTGTATGAGCAATAAAGCCAACTGTAGTGCATATGAACCCACATATGCCATCACAAAAGCACTCAGAGAAAGCCATCCACTTGAATAAATGAGAATAAGAACAATTAAAAATATGCGAATTAATACTTCTTGCCCAAGTGCTGGCAATAATGGTCTGAAAACCGAAAAAAGGTAATTGTTAAAAATGGAAATTAGGCAGAGTAGGAGAGAGAGGGGAATAACCCAAACAAAATAATACGCAAACAGTGCAGATTCCTTTGAATAAAGTCCAATAAAGTAATCCTTTAACAGATAAAGAATAGGTAAACAAATCAAACTACCTAAAAGCGGAAACAATAATATAAATCCAAGAAATCCTTTATGTTGATGAATGGGATCGCGAAATTTCGGGAAATACCGTGTGGTTATATTTCCCGCACTCATGGGTAATATGGTAGA
>JBIKOC010000306.1:0-3406 GCA_044358335.1 Flavobacteriales bacterium
AACGGTATTGATGTATCCATTTTCTTTTTCACCCCAGTGAAGCACATCACCAACTGGTATGTCGTAAGGGCCATGCGTACTGAGAGTGAACATAGAAGCGAAAAAGGGTTGTTTTTCACTTTTGAGTTCTTGAAGTTCACGATCATATAAATCGCCATCATGCACTCCCAATCGTCCTCGATAAACGGAGGATGCAAAATCTTTTTCTTCTTGTATCCGGTCAAAACCATTGTAATACATGTAGGAACGGATGTTTCCATAGCTAAGCTGTCCACCAAAAAGGAAAGAAGTAGCATACCCGTTCTTTTTGAATTCTGTATTAATACAGGGAAGATGTACGTATTTATTAGGTACAGAAATGATGGAAGATCTTGGCTGTGCAGGGAAAGCCGAAAAAACAGCTGCCATTCCTTGATCGCTCAGATTACCAGAAGCATAGCAGGAATCGAATGAAACACCTTGCTGGATAAGCTTGGAAAAATTGGGAGCTACGCCTGAATATCCACCCAGTGCTTCTATAACATCGGCCGCCCATCCTTCAAAAACAACTAAAACAACGTTGGGACGAGTAGTCGTTAAGAAATGTATTGTGGTGTCTTGTGGAACAGCATGCAAACTATCGGTAATAACAAGAGCTTCTTCGGGTTTTAGAAATGTGTATGGCTCATATGCTTCTAGGTTTTGAATGATATTGCTCACCAAGTGAAAGGTCGAGTTTACCGAGGCTGCATTTAAGATGTTGTAATGAGAAAAGTAAGCATCGCTCACTTGAACAGGAATAGGAGCATATCCGCCACGCATTCCGGTTAATACAATAAAAGGAGCAATTAGCAGAAACACACCAGATGATAGGTAATCTTTCACGATTGGCGAAGGGAAAGACATTCCTTTTTTGTACAACCGATAACCAACCCAAGTCAAGGTTGAAGTACCAATCACAGCAAGCAAAAGCTGAGCAACGCTAGCTGTATGAAATACTTCGGATGGTTGTTGCAAAAACCACAATGCCTTGTAGGTGAGTTTATGTGACCACTCATCGTAGATGGGTAATTCGGCTAGGGTAAGTAAACTAATCAGAAACAGAATTAGGATAGAATAAACCTGAATGATTTTCAAACCATATTTGAATCCTGTAAATCCACTCACAATCAGCACCAGCATAGGAATAGCTAGTATGTAACAGGTAATAGCTGTATCTACGTATATAGCTTCCGGAAAGGTGAGTAGTATTTCGGACGATGGCGCTTTTCGAACTTCTTCTTGATTATAGACTAAGAAAACGAGTCGGCAAATGGCAAAAAACAGCATCCAAAATACATACTGGATGACCAGTATAGCGGGTATTTGCCAGAATTTCTTGCGCAAAAAAGACATGCAAGCAGGTTAGGAAATTGGAGGACGTTAAAGAAAGGGGAAATTACTTTCCTTTTTTCTTCACTTCTTCCACATATTTCCCACTTAAGACATCTTTATAGAAAGCCTTATCTTTCAATATATCGACAGCTTTTTTCAATTCGATATCATAATCGAAAGAGGATTCAATTCGACCTCGTTGGAAATAATAGCGACTTGCGATTTCATCAGCAATAAGTTCGCTTAGCTGATCTTTTGACTTTTCGATATCCGCTTTTTTATCGTGATCAATTTTTTGTTTCAATGCTTCAAATTCTGACTTAGCAGCATCGAAATATTTTTCACGTTCAGCCACTTTTTGCCATTCTTCAAGCATTTCTTCGCTTTCGGTTTTATAGCTGTATTCCTTGGTCGAAATGTAAGTGCTGAATTCGGAAAAAAGTTCAGGTGTAACTTTAAACTCGCGCGCAGATTTAATTTCAGGATGTTTCAAACGGTATTGAGTAGCAAAATCAAAGATGATATTATTGCTCATCACACTTCGTGAAATGGGGGTATATTCTTTAACTGGCAAACTCACGTCAGGTATAACACCGCCTCCATCATACACTTTTCGCCCAGTGCGAGTTGTGAATTCTTTAATCATAGAATCGGGAACCGTTCCTACACTACCATCTTCATTACGGTGCGAATAATCTTTTGCTTGAATACAGCGACCGCTTGGAATGTAATACTTAGAAGTGGTGATTTTTAGTTGAGTGTTGTAGGAAAGAGGACGTGATGTCTGAACCAATCCTTTTCCAAAACTTCGTTGCCCAACAATAACTCCTCTATCCAAGTCTTGAATAGAACCACTTACAATTTCAGAAGCAGAAGCAGAAGAGCGGTTAACAAGAACAGCTAATGGAATGTTGAGGTCAACAGGTGAGTTGAGCGATTTGTAGGTTTTGTCCCAATCTTTCACTTTGCCTTTTGTACTAACGATATCCAAGTTTTTATCGACGAATACATTCACTATGTTGATAGCTTCACGAAGTAAACCTCCGGGATTGCCACGTAAATCGAGCACAACACCTTCGAGTTTATCATTTTCTTTCAGCTTTAATAAAGCATCTTTCACTTCTCGTCCCGCATCTTGAGTAAATCCGGTGATTTTGATGTATCCAATTTTATCATCCACCATTCCATAATAAGGAACATTGTTTACTTTAATTTCCTCACGAACAATCGTTTTTTCAAGGGGTTTCTCTTCACCATCCCGTTTAATTAAGAGTTTAACAGGAGTATTCGGCTGGCCTTTTAACACTTTAACCACATCCGAACTGGTTTTCCCTTTTGTGCTTCGACCTTCGATTTCCAAAATCACATCGCCTGCACGTAAATCGGCTTTTGCTGCGGGAGCATCTTCATACGGTTCGGAAACCACTATGAAATCATCTTTGGTACGAATCAGCGCTCCAATCCCACCATATTGTCCAGTAGTCATGAAACGAGCATCTTCAATATCGTCTTCGGGAATGTAATTGGTATAAGGATCAAGTGATTCGAGCATAGCATCGATGCCCGTTTTCATCATTTGTCCCGGTTGAATTTCATCTACATAATAGAGATTAACTTCCCGGAAAAGGGTGGCGAAAATGTCTAGATTCTTGGAGATTTCGAAATAATCGTCCTTGAAACTTAGGCTAACGAAAGAAACACATGCAACTAGAACTGTTGCGATTATTAGGCGGATTCGAACCGAAAACTTAGGCAGGATTCTCATGATTTAATTTTATGTCAAGGTACCGGGTCATGGCCGTGTCCACCCCAGGGATTGCAACTCAGAAACCTCTTTATTGCTAACATAGTACCTTTAAAAGGACCATATTTTTTTACCGCTTCAATTCCATAAACCGAACAGGTAGGAGTATAGCGGCAAGCAATCGGAAGCACCGGCGAAATCACCAGCTGATACACCCGAATAAGGGCAATTACCAGCTTAGCGAGGAGTTGGGCCATTCGTGGCTGTTAAACGTTTCAAAATTAGGATTATTTTCTCCTGAAGTTCAAC
>JBIKOC010000307.1:0-3403 GCA_044358335.1 Flavobacteriales bacterium
TGTAAGTTTTGATTCATGTTTTTCTTAGTTGTTATTCTTCAAGCTTAGGCTATAACGTTTGGCAGATTTTCGATAGGTATGTTAACTTCATGGTTTTTATTCAGTTTCTTCTAGCAACTTTTCATATAAAACGACCATTCCTAGGGTATCGCGCTTGCAATAGTCGAGTAAGTGGCGGTGTGTTTTATTCCAGTTTCCACTGAATACGCCTCTTACCTTTTCAAGAAAGAGTGTGCTCGCCACATTTCCATTATTTATTTCGAGATTGGCATAGCTGAATTCGGGAGCTAATGCTGGTAAAACATCCTTTATGGAGGCCGATTTCCCCATTGAAGGAAGATACATTAATCCCTTGTTAAAGGGTTCATGCAAATCCAAAATACGCTCCAACATTCCGTCAATAAATTGAGCATAATTCGGAAATTCATTTTTTAATTGATTTAATATTCCCCTTTCGAATGGAGCATAATATACCAGAATGCTTCCATGTGGTCCAATATCGTTCATAAGCTGATTAAGCAATTGTAAACGAGGATCTATAGATCCTGTAATGTTGAAGTCATCTGGATTAGCTATAAATTCCTTGTGAACGACAGTGGTATTGGGTGCTGATAATATATGCAAGGAATATTGGAAAGGAACTTTTTCAAATGGATGCGTTCCATCTAAAATAGGTATTGCAGGAGCAATTGTTTCAAAATCGAAAAAGTAAAGCGGGTATTTTAGTGAATTTACAAAATTCGTTATGCCTTTTTTATCTTTGAATTCTTGGTTGAATTTTATCCCATTTACTTGTAATTCCTGTCTTTTGCTTAATATTTCGCCTTCGGGAATTTCAGCTAATTGAATTATTCCCTTTTCGAAAAATGACCAGCTTTTTTGACCACCTCTGTATAATTCAAATACCGAATTCTCAGGTATGTGCTGCCAGCAGTGATTTTTATATGTGCATTCATAAGGCATCGCATTGCAATGTTTGCCAATAGTAATGGAAGGCTCTTCCTGCTTGAGTAACATAGTATGAAAACGCTCTAGATTGTTTCCCGTTTCATCTTGTAGTTTTAGAATTTGTTCTGTAATGTCGGTAAGTACAAATAATTCTTCAGGATTAATATTGCCGCTTTTTGAGTAGTTTTTATTCAGATGCATCAGGAAAAAACGGTCGGGCTTAACACCACATTTATCTAAAACCCAATATTGAAAGGCAGCATCTGTGAAATAATAATTTTTAAGTTCGGCACTACTTTTAACTTCAATTGCCCAGCGCTCAGTGGGAGTATGATGTAAAATGTCGAGGGCTGCAAATCCTCCACTGTGCGAAAAACTTGCTTCATAAATTGTTTGTATTCCCGAAGCAATCCACTCGGCCGTTCGATTTATTGCTAGTCCCCAGTTGTCGTCAAAATTCTCAGTAGCATCTTTGCCATTGGGGAAGACTTGTTGTGCAAGTTTCCCAATTTCATGTCCTGCATCGAAGCGTGCTTGTTGCTCTGTTGTTACTTCCGATTTAAGGTCTTTGCGGTAAAAATCGAAATGAAGCTTCTTGAGGCATTGGCTTCCCGATACAAATTTTGATTTACTTATGGTTTTCATTTGGGAGCAGTTTAGGTTAAACATTAAATTTTGATGCATAGTAAGTACCCCGAAACTTTTTGGCCATTTCGGGCTGGGATGCAAGCAGATATTGAAAAAAATCATCCATACTTTCTTTCTGAAATTCAGGTGTGATGGGCTGAGTAAGGAATTTATTTAAAATATCAGGTATTTTTGGCTGATTATTAAGAGCATGTGAAATGACCGTTTGTTCAAGGAGTTCAAACGATTGCATGCCAGTTTGATTTACAATTTGTAATGCGTTAAATATCTTCCCACAATCGAATCCAAGTCGTTTGTATGCGATATATTGTTGCGGTTGACCTCCCTCCATCCAAAGCATTAGTTCAAGTATATGTTCAAATTCCTGTAAGCCATAAAATACTAGCGCTTGCGCCAAACCTTCATGGAAGAAAATTTCATCATTTAGACTGTATTGTAACTTGCCAATAGCTATTCCACTATTATCTGCGCATTGATGAACAAACCAATGCGCAATTTCATGGCATAATACCAATGCGGTTATGTCTATTACGTTCAGCTCATAAATGGCTCTAAATGCAGGATCTTGAATGGGTGTCGTTGTTTGGGTGATGGTATATATAGCGGCGACATCTTTGATATTTTGTGTAAACAGTTCGAATCTACGTTCCTCTGGTTTCTCGTCGCAGGGGAAATAAGCACCCATGGCTTCGAGATATCCATAATTTTTAATCGGGTCGAAATCATGAATTCCAATAGCCGGATCAAAACCGGCCTCTTTGAATAACATACCGATTTGCATTACAAATCCTTTGATAATGTACTCCATGTCTTCAGTTGCGTCAAATGTGGTGTTCATTGATTTTATTCGATTTAGGTTCGTTTTCATTATTGTTTAGCGTTTATTTTGGACAAACTTAGCACTCAAGTGCGCAATTGTATTGCGTAGAACTTAACAGCTGTTTTTTGAGGGATTCATGCCAGTGAAATCCGTTTATTTCTTTTTAATGAGCAATAAATAACATGAGAGGCCTCCAAAAGAAAACGTTTTGAATAAATACTTTCGGAAGTTCAAGTATTCGATTGGTTGTTAGTTGATTAAAATTTCAGGCTATAGGTAAACTGAATAAATTAATTATAAAGTTGTCTTCATTTGCGCCAGTTTAAAACCTACAACTTGTCTGGTCGATTCTCCATTATTCTGGATTTCAGCTTTCAGGTAGTTTTCAATTTCGGTAAAAAGTATAGTTTGCCTTTTGCGTATTACACGTGCAATTTCCTGCTTACGTTTAAAATTAAGAAGATTCGCTGCACTGAAATTAAAGTTGCAGGCCAATACGTTTCGCTCCTCTTGCTTCAATTTTGGAAAAAATTCATGTAAGAGTTGGTTACGAGTTTCAACATCAGGCAAACCAATATCAATGCGATATAGAAACCTTCTTGTAAACGCTGCATCAAACAATTCAGGAAGGTTGGTGGTGCAAATCAGAATACCTTTAAATACCTCAAGTTCGTTTAAGAGAATGGTTTGAACTGCATTCTCAGTTTGTGATGAATTGTTCTGATTAACAGCGCGTTTTTGGAAAATACTATCGGCTTCATTAAAACACAAGATTGGAGCTGATTCTGGGTTGGCGGCCTTAACTGTGTAATATTCGAAAAGCTGTTTTATCTTTTTTTCACTCTCGCCATAATACATGTCGCGCTGTTCGGCGACATTAAACATGAGCAGTTCACGCCCAGTTTCACGAGCCAGTTGTCTTGCAAGTTCTGTTTTTCCTGTGCCGGGCAAACCCGAAAGCAATATGGTTACACCACTGAAATTGCT
>JBIKOC010000309.1:0-3347 GCA_044358335.1 Flavobacteriales bacterium
CCTTGTTTTCCTTGTTTCCCGATGCCGCTTTGGCTCAGAAACTAACAGGTGTTGCATCAACCATTATATTTATTCTCGTTCTTCAATTTTTTAGAAGTCCCAACCGAACTCAAAATTTAGGTGATGATTGGGTTCTTTGTCCGGCTGATGGGAAAATTGTTGCTATCGAAGAAGTAGATGAGCCTGAGTATTACAAAGGAAAACGCAAGCAGGTTTCGGTTTTCATGTCACCCTTGAATGTGCATGTGAATCGGTATTCGATTTCGGGTAAGGTGACTTATTTCAAGTATCACGAAGGATTGTATTTGGTTGCCTCGCACCCTAAATCATCCACTGAGAATGAACGAACAACGGTGGTTGTAGAGAATGAAAAGCGTTCGATATTGTTGCGTCAAATAGCTGGTGCTGTTGCTCGTAGAATTGTAACATATGCTCGAGTTGGTGATGAAGCTAAACAGGGTGGAGAATTTGGATTCATCAAGTTTGGTTCCCGCGTCGATATTTTTATGCCTTTGGATGCAGATGTTCAAGTTAAATTGGGAGAAGTAGTTAAAGGTGGTATCACAATCATTGCTAAATTTCCACGTTAATTGTTTCAATGAGCATTAAGCTTTTGTACATTTGTTAAATACACATTCAGAAAATGAAAAAAATCCTCGCAATTCTTTGCCTTGCCGCTTTTACAAGCAGTGCTATTGCTGCTCCACTTGCTTCTGTTATGAATCAAGGAAACGTAGTTGTAGTAAAACTTGATAAAGACAAGGACAAAGACAAAAAGAAAAAAGGAGAGAAATCTTGCTGTTCTAAAGATGAGAAATCAGCTAAGTCTTGTCACGAAGGTGAAGGAGCTAAAACTGGTTCTTCAAACGCAACTGGTTCAGGGCACAATGGAGCTACTGAGAAAAAAGGTGCATGCTGCTCAAAAGATGCTTCAAAATCTTGCAGCAAAGACGCTAAAAAAGTTGAACCTGCTAAATAATTAAGTTTCAAGAAAATTCTAAGTCCCGTTTCCATTATTTGGAGGCGGGATTTTTTATTATAAGTAATTAAGTAATTCTGGAAAGCTAGCCACTTCTCGAACTTGAATTGAATGTGTTAGATTCATTGTATTAACCAGAATTGCCTGCCAGCCTGCTTTTTGTGCACCTACAATATCAATTTCGGGATCATCACCAATCATGATACTTTCTTCGATTTTAGCTCCTGTTAATTGAAGAGAATAATCGAAAATAGCGCGATTAGGTTTGCGTGATTTGGCTCCATCGCTGGTGATTACTTCGTTAAAGTAGTCCCGAATCCCACAATTAATCAACTTGAAATTCTGGACATCTTCAAATCCGTTAGTGATAATATGTAGACGATATTTTTGAGCTAACACATGGAGTGTTTCTGAAGCACCAGGTAAAAGCCGTTTCTTGGCAGGAGTTACTTCTATATAAGCATCTTCCATCCGAATAGCTAATTCTGGATCGCTTAATCCCATGCGACGAATGGTATTGAAGAATCGGTTTTTACGCAAATAATCTTTATCGATTTTGTTTGCAGTAAAAGCATCCCAAAGCAATGTATTTTCGAAACGAAAGATTCGGGCAAAAGTGTCTTTATCGCCCGGAACAGTTCGTTCTAAGAACATCTCATGTAAGTCGTCGAGTGTTTCGCGACTATTGGTTTCATAATCCCAAATGGTGCGATCGAGATCGAAAAATAAATCTTTAATCTCCATGTTAATTAGTACGAAGTAAAGCTGGAAAATGCAATAAAGCCGAAAACGTTAACGACCATAATACAACTGAAACCAATAAATACAAAAACACCTTTTTACGATTGGGATATAATTTCCGGGCAAGTAGCGTTCCTACTGGAATTGAAATGATGGTTGGAGTTATGAATGCTATTCCTACCAATCCATATTTGCGAATGATTTTCACATAAAATCGGCTACTTCGAGAAAATATTTTACGTTTTACGTTTCTCTTGGGAGGGAAAAATCGAATTCGTAAAGCATCCCAAAAGCGAAATAAATAATCACTAAAAAACATGAATGCCGAAACGCCAGTTAATCCCGCTAAACTGCCAAAAAGGGCAAGTTCCAAGAATCCCAAATTAAATGCAGCATAAGCAGCCGGTAAACCCACCACAAACTTGACGGTGCATAACAGAAAAAGTAGCACAAACTGTATGGCTGTTGTCATGGAATTTCCCAGTAGATGGAATGTTCAGCTTTAGTCACGCCAGACTAAGGCTTCAATCAAGAACTTAAATTTTGGTTCCGTAAGCTAAATCACCTGCATCACCCAAACCAGGAACGATGTACGATTTAACAGTAAGTTCATCATCTACTGCACCCATCCAAAAGGTCGTGTTTTCAGGGAAATGACTTTTCACATAAGTCAAGCCTTCCACGCTAGCAATTAATCCAACTACATGAATATGACGAGGTTTGCCACGTTGAATTAAGGCTTTGTAAGCAAGCAACATCGACTGTCCAGTAGCTAACATCGGATCGCAAATAATTAGCACTTTATCGTTCAAGTCTGGACTACTCATGTACTCAACTTTAATTTCGAAAGAGTTGTCCTTATGATGTTTACGATAGGCTGAAACAAACGCGTTTTCTGCTTGATCGAAATAGTTTAACATACCTTGATGAACTGGTAGTCCAGCACGCAAAATTGTTGCAATAACGGGCTGGTCTTTCAAAACAGGCACATTCGCAATTCCAAGCGGAGTTGTTACCTCTTTCTCCGAATATTCAAGATGCTTGCTGATTTCATATGCGATAATTTCACCAAGCCGTTCGAGGTTTCGTCGAAAACGCATGCTATCTTTTTGGATGGTTTCATCGCGTAATTCGCTGATGAATACATTAACAAGGGAGTTTTCGTGACTAAGAATCCGCGACATTGCTCAGTGTTTAAACCAGCGCATATAAAATGGCAGGCGATTAAGTTTCAAATGTACATAGTATGATTCAATGCTCCCAAAACTCTTGTAGAATCGTGCAAGGCCTTCTAGGTCAGAGCCTTCGAAATCGAAAAGGTTGATTTTTTCAGGAGCATTCGTCAAATAATGATGAATTAGTGCTGGTAAAGCACCTGATTCTTTGCCTTCTGGACTGTTACACGAAAAAACAAAAGTTGCTCGGTTCTTCCATTCGGTAATGAATGCTCCAGCAATTAATTCTCCTTTTCCATTGTATGCTCCTACTGATTGGCCGAATTTTCTAATCATACACACATTATAAAGTCCATCTAGTACATTATAGTTTTCTGTTTTCCAATTAGCTAGCTCTTTTTCTTTGTGATCCTGAAAAAGCTTAATCATTTGACGGATGGAAGCAGTTCCAA
>JBIKOC010000311.1:0-3338 GCA_044358335.1 Flavobacteriales bacterium
TCTTTATTGATTGAATCGAATTCGCGATTGTTACGCACGTTCCCTTGCTGAGATTCGTATTTAGCAATAAGAGAAAGAGACTCTTTTATGGCGTTCTTTTTTTCAATAATCGAATCGTCCAATTGTTTTACTTCAGTTTGAAGGTTGTTGATTCGGGTATCCAAACCAGCTAGTTCATCTTCTAAATCTTGAACTTCTAATGGCAATTCGCCACGTACAATGCGGATTTTATCGATTTGCGTATCGACTAACTGAAGTTTATAAAGTGCCCGCAGTTTTTCTTCTACTGAAATTTCTGATTTGGTTTCTGCTGGAAGTGTTGCGCTCATGTATGTCAGAGATAATGAATTGGATTGGTCGAAATCGTAGTTAAACAGCCGGCAAAGTTAGAAATATTTTGATTCAGATACCTATGAATAAGCTGCATTGTAAACTGCTCACTTTCAAAGTGTCCGATATCGGCGATGATTATTTTCTCTTCAGAGTCGAAGAATTGATGGTATTTAAAGTCGGCCGAAAGAAATAGTTCAGCTCCCGAACGAATTGCATCTTTTAACAGAAAACTTCCCGATCCGCCACAAAGTGCAACTCGTTTAATCGATTCTTTATTAATTGCTGTATAACGAACTACCCCACCAAACACTTCTTTTATTCGATTTAATAGTTCTATCGTATTAATAGACTCTTGAAATTCTCCAATCATCCCTGACCCTATCGATTGGAGACTATTCTCCAAACTTACCCAATTGTATGCAACTTCTTCATAAGGATGAGCAGCTACCAATGCTTGAAAAACAGAATTTTGTTGCCAAGTAGTTACGATAACTTCTAATCGAATTTCAGCTTCGCTTTTTCGAACTCCAATCTCTCCACTAAACGGATTGGCACTTTCATTAGCTCGAAATGTTCCCGTTCCTGCAGTTTGAAAGGAACATTCATCATAATTACCAATACTTCCAGCTCCTGCATCAAACAAAGCTTGACTCACTTTAGCAGCATATGCTTCAGGTACATAGGTTATGAGTTTATGTAATTGTCCTTTTTTAGGTTGCAAAATTTGAAGGTTTGATAAACCTAAACGATTGGCCATCTCCATACTAACACCCGTATTAATGTTATCGAGATTGGTGTGTATCGCATATATAGCAATGTTGTTCTGAATTGCTAGAATGATTGTTCTTTCAATATAAGAAGCCCCAGTTAATCGTTTTAATCCAGAAAAGACGATTGGGTGATGAGCAATAATGAGGTTGCAGCCTTTCTGAATAGCTTCTTGAACAACTGCCTCAGTTGAATCTAGACAAATAAGCGTTCCGGTACATTCATGCTGAAGATTACCAGTTATTAAGCCTGAATTATCGTAGGATTCTTGCAAGGAAGGGGCAGCCCATTTTTCGAGTATTGAAATTATCTCTTGAATCTTCATGGTATACTATCGGGCTTCAAATGTAGGATTTTGTACATTCGGCGGCATGTGGAGAATGCTACTGATTCCTTTTTCTTGGGTTTATGGATTTGTCCTGTTGTTGCGACATTGGTTGTATGATGTAGGCATTTTCAAATCTGTTAAATTCGAATTACCTGTTATAGTTGTTGGAAACTTAAGTACTGGCGGAACAGGTAAAACACCTCAAACCATATATCTGGCTAAACTATTAGCTTCTTATCATCCAGCATTATTAAGTCGAGGATATGGGAGAAGCAGTAAAGGATTTAAATGGGTAGAAAATAATTCTACTGTTACAGAAACTGGAGATGAGCCTTTACTTTTCAAACAAACTTTAGGAGCAATTCCTATTGCTGTTTGTGAAGACCGTGTAGCAGGAATTCGAAAAATAATTGCAGAGAAGAAACCAGGAGTAATTCTATTAGATGATGCCTATCAACATAGAAAATTGGTTCCCGGATTTTCTGTTTTATTGATCGACTTTGCCAGTTTACAAGAACCGTCCTATCTACTTCCTGCCGGTAATCAACGGGATTTATGGAGTCGAAGAAAAAAAGCTAATGTTGTTGTTATAACTAAATGTCCGGAAACGATTAATAATATTGATAAAAACCGTTTAGTAGAGCACATTAATAAAGGATGCAAAAAATCAATTCCCGTATATTTTAGTCATTTAAAATATGGTGAAGTACGTCGGTTTTCTGGGGAAATTGTACATGCAAAAGAGTTGAAAAATCAATCGGTTATTTTAGTTACCGGAATTGCTCGCCCTGCTTTATTGAAAGCTGATTTAGAGCTTAAAACACAGTTAATTGACCATCATTCTTTTTCCGATCACTATGCATTTACGCAGGGAGACTTGGAAAGCATGAAAAAAAATATGGCTATGTTTGCCTCGATTCGTCCACTTTTTATCACAACTAGTAAAGATCGAGTAAGGCTGGAGCCATTACTAAGTCCGCTGGAGAAACACGATTGGTTAGAGATACCTGTCGAAATAGAAATAGACGAATCACAACAATTTCACACGATTATAGAAAACTATGTTAGATCAAATTCATGAAACAGTCCGGTATATCCGGGAACAAACGCAGGATTTTCAACCTGTTTGCGGTATTATTTTAGGAACTGGATTAGGTGGATTAGTGTCGGAAATTGATATCAAGTTTACCTTATCTTATGAACAGATTCCACACTTTCCAGTGTCTACAGTTGAAGGGCATAGTGGTAAATTGATATTTGGATATATTTCTCAACGTCCAGTTATAGTGATGCAAGGACGTTTTCATTATTACGAAGGGTATACCATGCAACAAGTGGTGTTTCCGGTTCGAGTGATGAAATATTTAGGAATTAGCACACTCTTGTTAAGTAATGCAAGTGGTGGTGTTAATCCAGCTTTTGAAATTGGGGATGTGATGATTTTGAATGATCACATTAACTTGTTACCTAACAATCCTTTGATGGGAAAAAACATCAAGGAATTAGGTCCACGTTTCCCAGATATGAGTGAGCCTTACGACAAAAAAATCATCGTAAAAGCTCATGGAATTGCACAAGGCTTAGGCTACAAAGTACATGAAGGTGTATATGTAAGTGTGAGCGGTCCTTGCTTTGAAACTCCTGCAGAATACAAGTATATGCGCTTTATTGGTGGTGATGCGGTTGGTATGTCGACCGTACCAGAAGTGATAGCTGCACGACATATGTCCTTACCTTGTTTTGCGGTTTCGGTTATTACGGATATTGGAGTTGAAGGTAGAATTGTAGAAGTAACACACGAAGATGTGATTGCAGCTGCATCTAAAGCTGAAGTTAAGATGACTGCTATTTTCAAGGCTTTGATAGCTGAGATGTAAAATTAATTTTACTTTTTCATGAAATGAAAGGT
>JBIKOC010000312.1:0-3337 GCA_044358335.1 Flavobacteriales bacterium
TTTTTGGTTGAATTGAAGTGAAATATACAAAAACAGAATTTTCAATTACTTAGACATAAGACGTCAACATGTGGCGTTTGGATGCATTGCTAAGCATTAAAAGGCATGAACTTAGTGGCTGATGGTTAAAATGTTTGCCTGTAAGTGTCGGATAATTATAATTAGTTTAGAAAATGGGATGAGGTAGAGTTAATACATGAAGCAAGAAAAATCCCAAAATATATACGTATTGGACTTTTGTAGAAAATAAATTTTCTCAGAAACTCAATTATTCAATTCTATCAGGTACTTGGGTTCTTTAATTCAACTAATAAATATCAGTACTAGATTTTAATTAATTTAATCTGAATGTAACCAGGTTTAAATATCTTGAATGTCAATCAAAATGAAATGTTTAAGACCAGTAAGCTTCTTAAAAACGAATCAATTTTTGGTAAGAAAAAGTCCCATCTAAATACTTGATTTCAATTAAGTAAACACCCGACTCGGTCATAGGTATTTTCACACTTGAAGTACTCTGTTTCAACTCAAAATCCCAAACACATTTTCCTGTTGTGTTTAGTAATCTTATTTGCTTCACATTTTCGGATTCTAGCGTGACTAGTTCACCCGAATTGGATGGATTTGGGAATGCCGAATTAAATGTGTTTGATTTGGGCTGAGTTGAGCTTAGAATTTCATCCTGTGAAAGCTTAACTGTCGTGCCACCGACCATATAAATGGATGAATGGTTTGCAAGTTCAAATGCTGATGGATAGCCGCTTGGTGCTGAAACTGCCCATTGAGAAATCCCCATCGCATTAACTTTGCAAATTCCCATTGCCGATATGGTTCCCCCTGCAACGAAAGTTGATCCAGTAGAATCTATTTTCATCATGGCATGTGCTAATAATGCATAGGAAGGTCCATCGGCATTCATATTTGCCCACAATAAATTTCCGGTAGAATCTAGCTTAATGATAGCAACGCCAGGTGTTCCGCTATTAGGAAAACCACTGCATACTGGTTGATTGTCAGGTCCAACTTCTACTCGAAATGCTGTCATTGAGTGATTCGCTTGCCAAATCGAATCTCCTGCAGGTGAAATTTTACGAATGTTGGTTGATGGGTTAACAAGTTCATAGTTCCCATTTACCAAATACGTGTTTCCATTTTCATCACCTGAAGCATCCCCTGATGAAGCACTATTTATTCCTGGAACGCTCCAAAGTAAATTACCAGCTGTGTTTATTTTAGAATATCCATTAACAAAACCGGAAGAATTCCTATGGGTTAAGAGTATGGCGTTGTCTTTTGTTAGTTTAATGTTTTGAGGAAATCCTAAACCAGCCATATCAAAGTAAGTCCACAACGCATCTCCATCAGGAGAAAATTTCCGAACCTGTGTTCTCATTCCGTTGCCACTATTGCCTATCCCAAGGACGTATATTTGATCAAATTCATCTACCAAACATTTTACTGTATTTGAACCATCAAAATCGGTATCATAAACGATCCGCCAGATTAAATTTCCCTGCGTACTGAATTTCATCAGCAAACTATTTACGTTAACTGGGCTGGAAATTCCAGAACGAATAGTTCCCGCTACAATACAATTCCCTTGTTGATCAGCATCCACCCATGTAGATACTTCATGACGCGTATTATCTATATTGTCATAGCCTACTTCCCAAAGTATATTGCCATTATTGTCGCGTTTGGTTAATGTAATATCACCGGCTGGATTGAAGTCCCAATTAGCAGTAAATACATTTTCAGCTTGATCAATTGCAATTGAAACTCCTCCCGGATAATTATTCCAAACCACAGTGGCTTGTGCTGAAATAATAGTTGAAAGGCTTGTAAGAAGCAGAAGAAGGGATATGTTTTTTGATAACTGCATAAGGAACGAGTGAATTATAAAAATAATATTCTTTGTGGCTCCGTTGGGAATCGAACCCAAATCTAGAGTTTAGGAAACTCCTATTCTATCCATTGAACTACGGTGCCAATAATTGCCCTAATCAAACTCAATAAGGGCGGCAAAGATAACCAAGGATTTGATTATGCTGATTCTAACTCAAAACTGAAAATAGTTCCTTTTCCTAGCTCCGATGAAATGGTTAATTCAGAGCCGTGTTTTTTCAGAAAGTCTCGAACTAATTTAAGTCCAAGTCCATGACCTTTCTCTTTATTAGTGCCTGTTGTTGAAATAGCATCTCCCTGAATTAGCTTTTGAATTGTTTCTGGAGAAATCCCAACACCAGAATCGGTAATTTCAAATCTCCAACGCTTGCCAATAGGAACAACTTTCACATTAATACTTCCTCCCGATGGCGTAAATTTTACCGAATTAGATATCAAATTCCTTAATAATCCTTCCAACATATCTTTATCAGCCGAAATAATTCCATTCCCCGACAAATTATAATTCATATTAATGTCTTTCTCTCCAATATGAGTTTCGACATAGCTCTCTATCATTTTTTTGAGCTGTTCAGTCGGAATATTCTGAGGTTTAAATTGTATTTGATCCGTCTGATTTCGTGTCCATAACAACATATTGTCGATCAAATTCAATGTCAATTTAGATCGATTTAGTAATTCAAAACTTAGTTTTTTTCTTTTTTCTTCTGGAAAACCTTCGTCTTGAAGTAATTCTAAGCCTGAGCCAATTAAAATCAAAGGACTTCTTAAATCATGTGATATAATCGAAAGCATTTTATCTCTTGTTTGGATTGTAGAAGCAAGAATTTCATTGTTCCGGTTGAGGTTTTTACTAATCTCGATTAATTCGTATTGAACTGAATTGTTCAATTTTAATAAGAAAAGAACTTGTAATATGGTCACACTAATCGCCCCAGACATATTGATTATCCTTAAGGTTCCTAACGATTCGTGCCTTACTAAATGATTTAATCTAAATGCATCACCCCAATAAAGTAAAAAGAATGTGAAACATAAGACTAAAGTCGCTAATAAATATCCCAGTTTTCTATCCTTTCCTTGAAACACGATTAGTGTACTTAATAGTACCGGTAGATAAAGTGTAAGAGCTAATGAAAATGGCGGTTGCAGAAGAAATTGAAATCCAATAATAATAGATACATGTGTGAAATTCCAAATCTTAGAAAATGCTGTCCAATTGGTGTGGAATAACCAATAAGAAAACACGAGTGAGGGTAATAAAGAAGAACTTATCAGAGCCTGTGTGTAATTCTTCTCTATAAAGTCGAACAGTACATAAATTAATGTAATTATTCCAACTAATGCTAAAATGATTACATGCAGCTGATTCCCTTTTTTTACCAATATATCATTCGATTCATCTGATATTGGAAAATTATTTCTAAGGTTT
>JBIKOC010000313.1:0-3320 GCA_044358335.1 Flavobacteriales bacterium
CTGGAGATTTTGTTACCACCGAAGATGGTACTGGAATCGTTCATACCGCTCCTAGCTTTGGCGCGGATGACTTTAAAGTTGCTCGCCAACATGGAATTGGTTCGCTTACCTTGGTTGACCTGCGTGGTCGATTTGTGACGGAAGTAAAAGATACAGTCTTTGGATTTTCGGGTGAATATGTGAAAGAACAATACCTCAACGAAGATGAAAAAGCAGTTGAGCTTGCTCTTCAAAAGGAACACCTGAAACACATCATCCCCAACTTGGAGAAATACATGAGTGTGGATGAACGTATCGCACTTAAGTTGAAGGTGGAAGGAAAGGCCTTTAAAATTGAAAAATACGAACACACCTATCCGCATTGCTGGAGAACCGACAAGCCCATTTTATATTATCCGCTGGATAGCTGGTTTATCAAATCAACAGCAGTAAAAGATCGATTAATAGAACTCAATAAAACCATCCACTGGAAACCCGAAAGTACCGGAACCGGGCGTTTTGGAAATTGGTTAGAAAACCTGCAAGACTGGAACTTAAGTCGCAGCCGTTACTGGGGAATTCCAATTCCAATCTGGACCAGTGAAGATCGTTCGGAGCAAACTGTGATTTCTTCGGTTGAGCAGTTAAGAGCTGAAATTGAAAAATCGGTTGCAGCTGGATTTATGAGTAGCAATCCGCTGGCTGGCTTTGTTCCCGGTGATATGAGTGAGGAAAACTACCTGCGTTTTGACTTACATAGACCGTATGCGGATGACATCTACCTCGTTTCGAATAGCGGACAAAAGATGAAACGCGAAAGCGATTTGATTGATGTGTGGTTCGATTCGGGAGCGATGCCTTATGCTCAATGGCATTATCCGTTTGAGAATAAAGACTTGGTTGATAGTGGCAAAGCATTTCCAGCCGATTTCATTGCCGAAGGTGTTGACCAAACGCGCGGTTGGTTTTTTACGCTGCATGCGATTGGAACGATGGTGTTTGATTCGGTTGCGTTTAAAAACGTGGTGTCGAACGGCTTGGTGCTCGATAAGAATGGCAATAAAATGTCGAAGCGTTTGGGTAACGGAGTTGATCCGTTTGAAACATTGGGAAAATATGGTCCCGATGCCACACGCTGGTATATGATAGGCAATGCACAACCTTGGGATAACCTCAAGTTCAATGTAGATGGCATTACCGAAGTTCAACGGAAGTTCTTCGGAACGTTGTATAACACCTATGCCTTTTTCGCGCTGTATGCCAATATCGACGGTTTTAAAATGGACACTTCCAAGCAGATTCCATTAGCCGATCGTCCCGAAATTGATCGTTGGGTAATTTCCCGATTGAATAGCTTGAAGAAAGAAGTTGCTGAGCGCCTCGATGATTATGATCCAACTCCAGCGGTTCGTGCTATTGAAGACTTCGTGACGGAACAGTTGAGTAACTGGTATGTACGTTTGGGTCGTCGTCGTTTTTGGAGAAGTGAAAGTGATTCGGATAAGCAAGCGGCCTACGAAACTTTGTACGAGTGCTTGGAGGTTGTTTCGCAACTGATAAGTCCAGTAGCGCCTTTCTTTGGTGAATGGTTGTATCGTAACTTACATGTTCACGATTCGAATAGTCAAACAATTTCGGTTCATTTAAGTACTTGGCCAACAGTGAATTCGGATTTTATAGATTCGGATTTAGAAGAACGAATGAGTCTTGCTCAGCGATATAGCTCTATGATATTGGGATTGCGCAAGAAAGTAAACATCCGAGTTCGACAACCATTGCAAAAAATACTGGTGCCGGTAATCGAACCACATATCAAAACACAACTGAATGCCGTTAAAGATCTCATCTTGTCTGAAACCAATGTGAAAGAATTGGAGTATGTAGGGGATGATGCAGGAGTGATTGAGAAAAAAATCAAACCCGATTTTAAAGCATTAGGACCTAAATACGGTAAGTTGATGAAGAGCATTGCCGCTGTAGTAAATACCTTAAACACGCCGCAAATCAATGAATTGCAGCGGGAAGGTCGTTTAGCAGTTGATGTCGAAGGACAAGAAATTGTTCTTAGTCCAGAGGATGTGGAGATTTTGACCGAAGATATTCCTGGTTGGTTGGTAGCGAGTGAAGGACCGTTTACAGTTGCGCTTGATGTGACCTTATCGGAAGGCTTGATTGAAGAAGGTTTAGCTCGTGAACTTGTGAATAAAATACAGAACTTACGTAAAGTCAGTGGCTTAGAGGTTACCGACACTATTGAAATCATTGTGCAAAACCATCCTGCATTGACTGCTGCAATCGAAAATAATAAAACCTATATTTGCGCCGAAACCCTTGGAGCATCTCTGACTATTGTCAATAATGGCGCGGTATCCGGAGGAACATTAGTAGAAATTACGGACGAAATATCCACGCTTATCAACATCTCTAAACTGAACGGACTATGAGCCAACAGGAAAAAAACCGTTATAACCCAGAAGAGCTGCAGGAGTTCAAGGAAATCATTGAGAGAAAACTGGACGAAGCCCGTAAAGACTACGACCTGCTTAAAAGTGCATTTTCGAATAAAGACGATCACGGAACCGATGATACATCACCTACTTTCAAATTATTGGAAGAAGGATCAGATGTGCTTTCAAAAGAAGAAACCGGTCAATTAGCTGCTCGTCAGAAGAAATTCATCGAAAACTTAGAAGCTGCTCTCATTCGAATTCAAAACAACACCTACGGCATTTGTCGGGTTACCGGTAAATTAATACCAAAAGAGCGTTTGCGGATTGTACCGCATGCAACTCTTAGCATTGAAGCTAAAAATCAACAATAACCTATTCGGCCCCGCGCATGCCGCGGGGCTTTTTTTTGACCTTTTTCCGTGAAGAAATCCCTGATTATTTTACTGTCTGTTTTAGCTATTGACCAAACGGTTAAATTTCTGATTAAGACGAATCTGATGCTCGGCGAGTCGATTCAGGTGGCCGGTCATTGGTGCTATCTCACTTTTGTCGAAAATAATGGGATGGCTTTCGGGATGGAATTCGGAGGTGAATTTGGAAAACTCTTCCTCAGCCTTTTCCGAATTGTGGTGGTTGGAACCATGTGCTATTATTTGCTCAAAGCTTCTAAAGAGAAAAAACTTCATCCTGGACTTCAAGTTTCCTTCTCGCTCATTATCGCTGGAGCCATGGGAAACATTATTGATAGCGCATTTTACGGACTTATCTTCAACGATAGCTTTGGACAAGTAGCAAGCCTATTTCCAGCAGAAGGTGCTTATGGTACTTTTCTGCATGGCCGAGTAGTAGACATGTTCTACTTTCCTTTGTTTGAAGGACATTTCCCTTCTT
>JBIKOC010000314.1:0-3298 GCA_044358335.1 Flavobacteriales bacterium
TCAAAGCAGCATATTGACAAATTCGGCTGGCTGCGATTCTATTGCGACATTGAATTTGAGCGTTAATAGTTTCGTTCCATATACCGACATTCAATCGGCATGTTCGTCTTTTGCGTGGATTGATGGTAATACTTATTCTTCATCTACAAATTCACCTACTTTTATCATTTCAGGAGGTTCAGCGGCTGGTTGTGATAGTGTTATTACACTTAACTTAACAGTAAATCAAAATACAGGAAGTCAGCTAAATGTGAGCTCATGTGATCAGTATGTAAGCGAAACAGGTGAAATATATACAGAGGATACTATATTTTACTACACCCTATCGGCTGAGAATGGATGTGATAGTATCGTAACAGTAAATCTAACTATTACTCTACCACCCATTCTAAACGCATCCTCATCTAGTTTAAGTATTTTTCAGGGCGACTCTGTTCTTTTGAGTGCTAATGGGGCTTTAAATTATCTTTGGACACCATCCGATTTTATAATTTGCGACACATGTGCAACAACCCTTGCTACCCCAATCGAAACGGTTACCTATATTCTAACGGGAACGGATGCTTTGGGTTGTTCATCTTCAGACACCATTGAGATAAAAGTTGATGTTAAATGCAATGAGCCTTTTATTCCTACAATTTTCTCTCCTAATGGTAAAGGCCCTGCAAGTAATGAAATGCTATGTTTATTCAGTAATTGTGTTGATGAACTTAGGTTTGTAATATATAACCGTTGGGGTCAACAAGTTTTTGAAACTTCTGATATAACGAAATGCTGGGATGGTTTCTTCAAAGAAACGGAAGCAATATCTGGAGTTTATGCTTATAACTTATACTTACGTCAGTTAGACGGTACAGTTTTGAATAAAAAAGGAATGATAACACTCGTAAAATAAACAGAAATCATGAAAAAGAATTTATTTATAGCTGTTTTGATGTTTTGTTTAACAGGATTCATCTCAGGCCAAGACATCCATTTTTCGAATGCCGAATTTTCGCCTTTAATATTAAATCCTGCTTTGGCTGGTGCCAATTCAGGGATGCAGGCCAATTTGTCACATCGCACGCAATGGGGGCAACTAGGGGCATCATTTCGAACGGTTGCTGCATCTTTCGATTTTCGTTTCCAAAATGAAAATGCTCGTAAGGCCAATTCGCTTGCAATGGGTATATCCTTTTTCAATGATCGTATAGGTGATTTGGGAATGAATACCAACAATGTTGCTCTCAGTTTAGTTGATCATGTGAGATTAAATGCCAAAAATCAACTGAGCATTGCCTTAAATGCAGGGTATTGCCAACGTTCTTTTCAAAATCCAAATGGACAATGGACTTCTCAGTATAATGGTGTATCCTATAATTCTGATATTGCTAGTGGAGAAGATTTTAACAACCAGAACTTTGGTTTTATAGATGCTGGTGCTGGAATTCTTTACACCTATAGCAGTAAAGTAAAGGCTATAGCTCAAAATAAAGACAAGCATTTGAACCTTGGTTTGGCAGCATATCATCTAAATCGTCCAAACAATTCCTTTGTTGAAATGTCATCAGAACGCCTTCCAATTAGGTATACTGCATTTGTTAATGCTGAAATTTCCATCAATGGTACCGATGGTGTAATTATGCCCGGATTTTACAGCCAATTTCAAGGTGTTTATTCTCAATATTTATTTGGTACGTATTACAAATACAAGTTTAATTCGGGTTCCAATTACACGGGCTACGAGCGTCCATTTGCACTTTCATTAGGTTTCTTTACACGTATTAAAGATGCATACATCGCTAAACTAATGATTGATTGGGATCAATTTTCATTTGGCTACTCATACGATTTTACTTATTCAACATTAACATTCAATGCGAACAGACTCGGAGCCAATGAGATTTTTGTTCGATTCAATGTTGGTGATGGCGGGGGATTTAGGAATAAATAAATGTTTATGGGCAGGATTAATTCTAAAAATTCACACTTTCTAAAAGTTAATTCTGAATACCAGAAAAGCACGAGTATATAAGAAATATGGTAGATAATTTAAATGCAAATAATTAATTTCAGTCGATTATGAATTCTAATGATAGCAATTATTTATTCAAAATAGGAAACACTGTTAAGCACAAAAGTAATAACTATGTGATTTGGGTTATTTCTCGAATGCCAGGTGAGATGGATCGAAAATATGAGTGCAATACGGTTAGAGGAACCAACCACACTGACGTAGTAGTATTAACTCAATACTTTTCAGAACAAGAACTTATCGGATACAGAACAAAGGAAGAACATGAAGAATGGATAAAATACTTAAACACTATAACAAATGGCTAATTGAAATAGAACTTAGAATGCTAATATTTAGATGTTTATGTGGAAAAGATTCAAGTTTTATAAAAAAAACCAGCAGCTAACAGCGGCTAGCCAAAATTTGGGCATTTAGGAAGCTTGAGAATTTCGATTTCTATGTAACTTCTTAGTTATGTAAAGAATCACGTTCACCAATCCCAAACTTCGGCTAAGCCGCGAAACGTTAGGCGAAATGTCGTTTTTGTGCTAACCAAATCGGCTTAACTTGATATTTGAAAGCATCATTTGAATTTGCTCGGAACAATAAGTTGGAAAGAAACTAAATAGAAATTAGTCGCCTTAAATAGTGCAAGTTCATAACAAGCCAAAAGTTTAGAGTTTGATAGAAAGGCAAAAATCACGGAGGATTTTTGAGATCGTATCAGCCACACGCCTGGAATGAGCTTGAAAGAACGAAACAAGAATTAGAGAATAATTTCCTCCGTAACAATTTGGAATGTTTGGCTTGGAAAATTCAAGAGAAATCAGAGGAACAGCAAATTGAGAAAGGCAATTAAAAAATAGAGTAGAAGAGCCAAACAGAAGAAAATAATAGAATTTTTGCCTTTTTATATTGAGCAAAGCCAATTCAAAATTTGTTGAAACAAAAAGGACTTGTTTGTTTGACAGAAAAGAAGAATGAAAATTTATTGGAAACTCAAATCAGAAAAGAAACAAGAAGATTTTGAATAGAAAGTCAAACAAACTTGCTGGTTAAATGAGAAACAAATTTTGCAGATTTGAATCAATTATTGGCTTGTTATGAGAAAATTATTTAGTTGTCAAGTAGTATTCGTATTAGACAAATCGCCTAACAGCACACACTAGAAATGCCAAGCATTGTGCGACTTTGAATCATCCGTTTTCTTTGTTACTTTCGTTTAATCTAAAGCATTCTGCTCTTCTCATTTGGCACTTCAAGTGTGTGCGGAACGTTATGTGAAATTTGCTCGTATTCGCA
>JBIKOC010000315.1:0-3289 GCA_044358335.1 Flavobacteriales bacterium
GATGCAGGTTGAGAGGTAATTTTATCTTCTTCGCCATGCATAATCAAAGCAGGAATCTTTAATTCGTTCGCATGTTGCAATGCGTATAGTCCCGATGAATAAAGGTTTGCAAAGAAAGAAGCGGTAATTCTATCGTGTACATATTTATCTTTTTCATAGGCTACCACCACGGCTTTATCATGAGAAAGATGTTCAGTTTTAAGTTTAGATGCTTGAGAAAATCCGGGATACAGATTCCGCATCAAATTCGCTAATTTTAATTGAATTGCTGGAGGATCAAAGGCAAGTCTCAGCCATGGTCCAGTTGCAATAACACCTTTAATTGAATTCGGTTTTTTAAGAGCGAAATTGAGCGCAACATTACCGCCCATACTATGTCCGTATAAGAAGATAGGCTTCTGTTTGAAACGCAAATTCGCTCGGTCTACTAATTCTTCAATCCCTTCTAGTAATTGGTTGAAATGAACAATATGTCCTTTTTTACCTTCCGAACGACCGTGTCCGCGTTGATCAAACGTGATAACAGCAATTTGGTGTGAAGTGAAGAATTCGGCGAGACGACGATAACGACCGCTATGTTCACCCATTCCATGAACAAGAGCAATTACGGCAATAGGTTCTTCGATTGGTGACCAAACTTGGCCGAATAATTTAATTTGATCGGATCCAGATCTCCAGCTAAAATCGGCGTGTTGCATGGGTAGAATGTGAACTGTAAAAATAGAAATGTTCCCATTGGAATTACCTATTCGTTAATTCTATCCTTCAATAATTGCAAGTCCATTTAGGAGCGTCATATTTTGTAGGTTTGACACACGTTACAAATCCAACCTATGCTTCGCAAAATCTTACGTATAACGGGCTATCTAGTATTATTGCTGGTTCTGGCATTTGTCGGTTTACTCAGTTTTTCAACTTTAACTGATTACCGACCTGAACCAGAAAGCGAAGAAAAAGTATCCATTGAAGGTCAAGCGGAGCAGAAAATCCTTCCCGATACCTTGAGTTTGCTCATTTGGAATATTGGATATTGTGGATTGGGAGCTGAGATGGATTTTTTCAATGATGGTGGAAAGACGGTTCGTGCTAGCGAGGAGCAATCGGCCCGTTACCTCAATGCTGTAGCTACTTTTATAGGTGCGATGAAAGACAGTGCCGACGTAGTGATGATTCAAGAAGTTGACCGAAACAGCAAACGCAGCTACAATACCGATCAAATCCCTGTTATTTCTAAGCAATTACCTGGCTACACATCAAGTTTTGCCTTGAATTATGATGTGAAATTTGTCCCCGTTCCGTTTAGTTTCCCATACACTCCTTATGGAAAAACGTATGGAGGTTTGGTGAGTTTCTCTCAAATTCCTGCTTCGAAAGCAACACGAGTTCAATATCCGGGTGGATTTGATTGGCCTACACGCTTGTATATGCTCGATCGATGTGCCTTGGAGATGCGCTATCCCCTAAAAGATGGAAAAGAGCTGATTATCGTGAACACGCATAACACTGCTTACGATGCAACTGGAGAAATTAAGAAAGTGGAGATGGCATTCATGAAGAAACGATACGAAGCAGAAGTGGCAAAAGGGAATAAAGTCATTATCGGGGGTGATTGGAATCAAGTTCCTCCGGGTTTTGACTCCAAACATTTTAGCAGCAATATGTCGGAAGGCTATACGCCACAATCGTTGAGTGTTGATATGCTTCCGAAGGATTTTGTGGTGAGTTATGATTCCAGTACTGCTACCAATCGCAGCAATGTAACTCCATACGTACCAGATAGTACGTATACAACATTGATCGATTTCTTCCTAAGTTCTCCGGGTGTTGAAGTCCTTGATGTGCATGCGATCGACATGCAATTTCGCTATAGTGACCACCAACCGGTTTTGCTCAAAGTGGCAATTCATTAATTAAAAACCTTCTACATTTCTCCTAAACATGACTATTCGACAACGAATACTGAAATCGATGTATCCGCTTATCATGAAACTTTCACGTAAAAGTGACAAGGGAACGATTGCACTAAAACCTAAGACAGCAGAGGCGATTAAGCCACCCGCCGATTTAAAATTGACGCTTTCAAATGGAAAAGAAGAAGCGCTCAATTCTTACCTAGGAAAGAAAGTGCTTTTGGTCAACACTGCTTCCGATTGTGGATATACTGGACAGTTTGCTGAGTTGCAGAAGTTGTCCGAATTGTATGGTAACAAATTGCAGATAATTGGATTTCCTTCGAACGACTTCAAGGAGCAGGAAACGGCAGATGATAAAGCGATATCGGAATTTTGTCAAGTGAATTATGGGGTGACTTTTCCCTTGGCGAAGAAGTCGATAGTTCTGAAAAATAATGGTCAGAATCCTGTATTTCGTTGGTTAAGTAATCCTTCCGAAAATGGTTGGAATTCACAAGAACCCGTTTGGAATTTCAGCAAGTATTTATTGAATGAGCAGGGAGAATTGATTGCCAGCTTTGGACCTGCAATCGCACCAGAAGATGCAGAAATAAAGAAGCTTATCGAATCTTAATATTTCCAGAATTCTTCAGAAACTCTTTGCATATAGGCTTTTCCTTCGCGAGCTAATCGAGGCTTGCTGGAAGAGTGCAGGTATTTCTCAAATTCAAATCGATTCTCGTGAATATGATAAACGAGATGTTCCTGAGGGCGCACTATACCAAATCCTTCATCAAACGAGTAAATAGCAAGCTGAGGAGTAAAAGGATTAAAGAGATTTTTACTCCACACAAAAGGACTTGCATCCATATTTAATTGGTGAAGTAGCGTAGAAGCCAAGTCGAGCTGTGAGCAAATTTGATGGTATTTCATTCCCCGGAACTCAGGTTTTATCACATTGCCATAGAAAACAAGCGGTATTCGGCGGTATTCGGGTGAAAAGTAAGAGTAACTTTTTGGAGTGTTGTGATGATGATCAGACACGAATACGAATAATGTATTGTCGAACCATGGTTGTTTGCTGGCTTGTTCAATGAAGTGATTCAGACAACTATCAGCATAGTGAACGGTATTGATGTATCCATTTTCTTTTTCACCCCAGTGAAGCACATCACCAACTGGTATGTCGTAAGGGCCATGCGTACTGAGAGTGAACATAGAAGCGAAAAAGGGTTGTTTTTCACTTTTGAGCTCTTGAAGTTGACGCTCATACAAATCGCCATCATGCACTCCCAATCGTCCTCGATAAACGGAGGATGCAAAATCTTTTTCTTCTTGTATCCGGTCAAAACCATTGTAATACATGTAGGAACGGATGTTTCCATAGCTAAGCTGTC
>JBIKOC010000316.1:0-3282 GCA_044358335.1 Flavobacteriales bacterium
CATTAGTTAAAGTCACATTTGGAATTGTATAGGTGTCATATCCAAGTTTGCTGAATGTAATGGTATAAACACCCGGAATGGCAGTGCCTGTTCGATAAGTCCCATCAATACCACTTAGTTCACTCACATTAATTTCTTCAATACTCACCGTAACTCCTTCGATTAATGCTCCACAATTGGCATCACGAACGACTCCCTCTAAATAACATCCTCTAACATAATTAGGTGTCAAAACAAAAAGGCCTCCTTCCATATCGGATGCTACTAAATTTCCACTAGGTAAGAACGGGTAAACTCCCCAACAGCCATTAAAAGTATTACCTTCAAAAGGAGTAAAATCATTTTTACCTACTTCAATCAAATTTGCAGGACGAGCCGCATCAACAATTACAACACCTTCGGTATACCAAGAAGTAACAGCATAGTCGTTTAAAATATGTGTGTTATGTACAATGCAATTAGAACCGGGTGCCGTTTGATAACGATCTAGCTCTGAAACATTACCAATATCATCAATCGAATAGGATGTTAAATAGGAATTGGGGACTTCATCAGTCGTTAATACGGTATTATGATCATCAGTCAACCAAGAATTATGAGTGAAATTTCCTGGAGTTGTTTGCGTGGTAATCGTGACGGGATTTGACTTATCACTTACATCAATTGCCGATAAAAAACCATCGTATATGTGCGAGCCCCAAATTGTATCTCCCGAAACATATCCATCGTGAATATAATAATCATTGTATCGACCCATATAAACTGGATTCCATGGATCAGCTAAACTTAAAAATAAAGCTCCCCCTACTCCGATATTCGATCCATACACATAACAATAACCATTGTCGATATGTAATGTGTGAGATGTACTTAATTGATTATTGATAGCTCCATCTCCACGATATACTTGGGAATAAATTGTATCGGGCAATTCACGTAAATCTATCACCGTTAATCCGCCATTTACTCCTTCTGTAGTAACATATGCGAAACCTTGCCAAGTTTTTACTTCTCGCCAAATATCGGTAACGCTATTTACTTCAAAACTCATTACCGGATTATCGGGATCAGTAACATCCACTATACTTAATCCAGTATTGGTTCCTACTAAGGCATATTCATTTCCTAAACTATCTACATAGCCACCTATGTTAGCTAATGCTCTATCCGGAAATGTTAATTGTCCCCTGACTGTTAAATTGTAATTTTCCTGTGAACTCAGTGTTCCGCAGAGAATGAGGGCTACTAAAGCCGTCAGTAATTTCATAAATCGATGGTTTTGACGGCGCAAGTTAACTGAAATATGACCTTCCATACTAAAACAAAAGTTCTCAGCGTTACATATTGTTCGAAAGCATTTGTTATGAATAGGTATCTGCTTCCTTTCTTTGCAATCATAATTCTACTCCTTGCTTTTTCCTGTAAAAAGGAAAGTTGTGAAGCTAGATCTAATGCAAATTGTTTCTGTCCTCAGAACTACAATCCAGTTTGTGGCTGCGATAATGTAACTTACAGTAATAGCTGTTCGGCTGAATGTTCTGGTATCACAGTGTATTCGGCAGGAAAATGCAATTAAGCATTTAACAGTTTCTTTATTCCAATAGCTAATCCGAATTCAATCCCGATTACCATAGATATTGCACCTGCAATGGATGCATTCCACCATGCTGCTAATAAATAACCTCCAATACAGGATATAATACCAATACCTCCTGCAAAAAGCAGCAATACGGGTAATCGTTTGGCAAATAATGCAGCAATAGCTGGTGGACCAACCAATAATGCAATGACCAAAACAGCTCCTACCGATTCAAAAGAAACAACAGTCGATAACGAAACCATCCCCATCAACAAGTAATGCCAAAACGTGACAGATATTCCTATTGAGATTGCATATCCCGAATCAAACGTAGTTAGATAAAGTGCTCGATATCCAATCCAAAGTGTTAGTAATAGTAGAACAAACAATCCACCCGAAATCCAGACTTGACGAGGCCCTAAAGAAGTTCCTGCTTCGTTTATAATTAAATCGAAAGGCACGTATGCAATTTCACCATATAAGACACAATCTTGGTCTAAATCGGTTTGGGCTGTGTATGCCGAAACTAGAATAACACCGATGGCAAAAAGGAAGGTATAGATTAGTCCGATGGCAGCATCGCTCTGAATCCGCATCCGTTTATTTACCCATTCGATTAGAAAAGTAACCAGCAATCCGCTTGTTGCAGCTCCGGGTAACATATACATACTTGCTCGCGAACCGCTAATCATATATGCTATAACCAATCCTGGTAATACAGCATGAGAAATCGCATCTCCAAACATGGCCATGCGCCTTAAAACCAAAAAAGTTCCCGGTATCACACAACAAAGTGAGATTAAACTAGCTGTCAAAACAATCCAGAAATCGTTCAACGTCATACCCGTGGCGGTATTAAGGTATTATGTGGATCACTAACGGGATGTCCCAATAATTCATCTAATTGTGCTTCAATTTCTGGGGTGATGACATGTTCCATCGCTTCTGCATCATCGTGAACATGGTCTGGATCAAGATTCAAATACTGCTGTAAATACAGTTCCCACAATCGATGTAAACGAACAATTCGCTGCGCTTCTATAACACCCTGTTCTGTCAACTGCCAGGCATGTAAATTCATCGTCAACAATTTCTTTGCAAGCAATAATCTCAAACCTTTTCTCAACTGTTGATTGGAAAACGCTCGGTAGTTTATCAGGTCTTCCTCCAAAACTGGCTTTCTAAATTCTCCCGACTTTTCACCAATCTGATAAAACAATTTCAAGATATTCTCCTCTAAAGTTTTATTTCTGTTTTTAGATTGTTCCATCCATTGAGCAATCAATCCTCGTTGTGGTGCAAATAACATTGATATACCTGCTAACAAGGTTGCAATAACCACAATCCATGGCCCTGTTGGCATTGCTGGTGCTGTATAGGAAACAAAAGCCCCGACATATCCCGAAATCATCCCGAATACCAATGCTAAGGCTATCATTATCCGTAATGAATGGGTCCACATTCGAGCTGCTAATGCTGGAGTTATGAGTAATGCCGACATCAACACAACACCTACCGCTTGAATCCCAACAGCAACAGCCCAAACAGTTATAAACGAAAGACAAAAGCGCAACCATTTAACAGGAAATCCTAGCGATACAGCATATTCTTCATCAAATGAAATAGCTGTAAATCCTCGAAAAAACAAGATAAGTATAGCTAGAATCGATGCGGCTGAAATGGAAAACAACCAAATATCTTCT
>JBIKOC010000317.1:0-3265 GCA_044358335.1 Flavobacteriales bacterium
TCCAGCTTCTCGATCCAGGCATTCTTTGGAACTTTCTTCTCGTCACCCGATCAACAAAAACTTTTCTTAGTCGGGCTTTCACTCGTGATTCTTACTCCAATCATCGGATTACTTTTAGGTGGTTTACGCTTAGTGCTTCATCCACGTTTAAGAATGCGTTGGGTAGGTCCAGTTAATGGAATGCTATTTCTAGCAGGTTTAGTTTGTTGCATAGTAGCTAGTTCTTTGTTAGTGGGTGAGTTTAGTGCCAAAGGACGCATGATTGAAAATGTGGCTCTCTCAACTCCGGTGGGAGATACACTCGAATTGGCTGTTCAACCGGGAAGTGAAATCAACTTACGCAAAGCCATGCATTTCGACCATTGGCACTTCTACTATAACGATGGTGAAAGCTACCTAAATGGCTGGATTCACGTGAATGTAACTTCAACAGAAGAAACGGCTTTCAGCATTTCGGCAGAGAAATCGGCACGTGGTACTGATAAGAAACAAGCTATTCAAACAGCTGCAGCCATCAATTACTTCTACCGCCAAGAAGGAAATACGGTTTATTTCAATCCTTACTTTACGGTGAAACCCGACAATAAGTGGCGCAACCAAAACTTGAATGTTACGCTACATATTCCGGAAGGGAAATACATTCGTTTCCGAAAAGGGACCGAAGACATGCTCTTTAATATTCAAAACGTTCAAAACATGAACGACTACGAAATGGTAGAAGAAACATGGCAAATGACTAAACAAGGGTTGCATTGTGTGAGTTGTGTCGAAGAATCGAAGGAAAACGCAGAAACGACAACGAATTGAGTTAACGTGTTCCTGCTATCTTTGCGAGGTGCCTGTATTCGACACTCCGCTTTCTGCCTTAAGCTCACTTCCTCCCAAGAAGTTGGTGCTACTCAAAAAGGATTGTGGAATGGACACCTTCGGCGATTTGCTGAACTGGTTTCCATTTCGCTATGTAGATCGTACGCGCTTTTACACCATTAAAGAAATCACCGAAGAACTTCCACTTGTTCAAATTATCGGTCGATTGGAAAACATCCGTTTAATCGGTGCTGGCAAGGGCAAACAACGCATGAGTGCTATTTTGCGCGATCAATCCGGAACAATCGAACTAGTCTGGTTTCAAGGGATCAAATTCGTTCAAGATAAATTGCGCTCAGGGATTGATGTAATCGTTTTCGGAAAGCCTACTCAATTCAACAATTCCTGGAATATCGCCCATCCCGAAGTGGAATTGTACAGCCCCGAAAAAGCTGCACGCGCTCCCCGGCTTCAACCGGTTTACAACAGCTCCGAAGCCATGAAACGGGCTTGGTTAGACAGTCGCGGACAAGCACAATTGATTCAACAAGTGCTGCAACGCATCGGTAATCAAATTGAGGAAACCCTTCCTGATCATATCATCCAGCGCCATCAGTTAATTTCGTTACAACAGGCTTACCGACTCATTCATCAGCCACTTAGTGCTGAAGAATTACGAGCGGCTGAAACGCGTTTAAAATTCGACGAATTATTCTTTCTGCAACTTCGTTTGTTGAGGCAAAACCGCATCAACAAGCAATTACTCAAAGGATTTGCCTTCGAAACAATTGGTGAGGTTTTCAATAATTTCTATCACAATCATCTCCCTTTCCAGTTGACGAATGCCCAAAAACGTGTGTTGAAAGAGATACGATTGGATGTGGCAAAACCCATTCAAATGAACCGTTTGGTGCAAGGTGACGTGGGAAGCGGAAAAACCATCGTAGCATTTATGAGCATGCTCATGGCGATAGATAATGGTTTCCAAGCTTGCTTGATGGCTCCAACCGAAATCTTAGCTCAGCAGCATTTTTCAGGATTAAGCGAACTAGCCGAAAAGATTGGAGTGAAAATCCGTTTGCTCACCGGCTCAACCAAAAAGAAAGATCGCAACATCCTGCATGCCGAACTCGAATCGGGTGAATTAAATATTATTGTTGGAACTCACGCCCTGCTCGAAGACAAAGTCATTTTCAAAAATCTCGGCTTCGTTGTAATCGATGAACAACATCGTTTTGGTGTGGCGCAACGTGCTCGATTATGGGCTAAAAATGTGCTTCCGCCCCATGTGTTGGTGATGACTGCAACGCCCATTCCGCGTACCTTAGCCATGACTTTATACGGAGATCTCGACATTTCCATCATTGATGAATTACCGCCGGGTAGAAAACCCATTTCAACCAAACATCAGTTCGATAAAGATCGTCCAGCTGTATTTAATTTCATCAAGCAGGAAATAGAATTGGGCCGACAGATTTATGTCGTGTATCCGCTCATCGAAGAAAGTGAGCAGCTCGATTACAAGAATTTGATGGATGGATATGAGCATTTGCAAGCTTGGTTTCCGAGTCCGCAGTATCAGTTGAGCATTGTTCACGGCAGGTTGAAATCGGCCGATAAGGAATATGAAATGCAGCGTTTCATCAAGAAGCAAACACAAATCATGGTGGCAACTACGGTGATTGAAGTGGGCGTAAATGTTCCCAATGCTTCGGTGATGATAATCGAAAGTGCCGAACGCTTTGGATTGTCTCAATTACACCAATTACGTGGTCGGGTTGGACGTGGAGCAGATCAGTCTTACTGCATTCTGATGACTGGATTCAAACTCAGCCGCGAAGCCAAAGTGCGCCTCGAAACGATGGTTCGTACTAATGATGGTTTTGAGATTGCCGAGGTAGATTTAGAACTTCGTGGACCAGGTGATTTACAAGGCACACAGCAAAGTGGCGATTTAGATTTACACATTGCGGATATCAGTCGGGATAACCAGTTATTGGTTTACTGCCGTCAGTTAGCCACCCAAATTTTAGACGCAGATCCAGATTTGGAATTACCTGAAAATCAGTTGCTCAAAAACCAGCTTCTAGTTATGGAAAAACGCAAACTGGATTGGGGAAGGATTTCTTGAAATGATGACCGATTTTAGATATCTAATAATTAAAGATGTCAGAATATATATACACAACTACAAATTTCTGATATCTGCATCCTCGGACTGAAGTCCGAGGCTAAGTGATTTCTATTTTCAGATTATAGTTTCAATTGTCCTTAATGCTTCAAATTGCCAATCGTCACCTTCGGACTTCAATCCGAGGGTAATACTCCAATGACTTATTTTATTTCTCACTTTTAGCGTTGCTATCGGTTTTTATGATGTGCATCAACTGACAGAATTTCTTTTCATACAATCAGAAGAACTATCCCCTTCGTCACCTCTTCAAGGAAATTCCCACAT
>JBIKOC010000319.1:0-3245 GCA_044358335.1 Flavobacteriales bacterium
AATAGTCCTGACTACACATATGAAGCTAAAAATGATGATCCAATAGCGTTAAAACGTAAGGTAATACGCGGTGGTTCATGGAAAGATGTTTCTTACTTCTTACAAGCAGGTACTCGTACCTACGAATATCAAGACACTTCAAAATGTTACATTGGATTCCGTTGCGTCGTTTCTTATATCGGTCGCGATAAAAATGATGTTGCAGAATAATAAAGATAATTCAAACAAGCACTTAATTTAAATCACACTCACACACTAAACAACAAAACACAATGGCTAACTTTCTTGCATCAAAAAAAGGGAAACGATTTATGGGGATGGTCTACGGACTAGGAGCTGCGGTCGTGATTGTGGGAGCCCTTTTTAAAATTCTTCACTGGCCTGGAGCAAACGAAATGCTAACAGTAGGTTTGTTGACAGAAGCAGTAATATTCGCTATATCTGCATTTGAAAAACCACATGAGGATCCAGATTGGTCGTTGGTTTATCCAGAACTTGCAGGTATGCATGATGATGAACATGATTCACACAGCAAAAAAGCGGTTTCATCAAACAAAGATGCTGTTTCTCAGCAATTGGATAAAATGCTTGAAGAGGCAAAAGTTGGTCCTGAATTGATCGAAAGCTTAGGTAATAGCCTGAAAGCACTTGGAGACAATACAGCTAAACTTGCCGATATTACAGACGCATCGGTTGCGACGAATGATTATGTTTCAAATATCAAGAAGGCTTCTATTAGTGTTGAAGGACTTTCTGATTCATACATTAAAGCTTCAGAATCTCTAACCGGTTTGTCTATGACAAACGAAGATGGTGCTACTTATGGTGATCAACTTCAAAAGGTTTCTAAAAACCTATCTGAATTGAATTCTGTTTATGAACTTCAATTGAGAGGTGCAGAACAACATACTCAAGCAACTTCACGTTTCTATGAAGGTATTGAGGCATTGATGAGCAATCTTCAAGATTCAGTTTCTGATACTAAGAAATATAAAGAAGAAATGTCTCAGTTGACTAGCAACTTGACTTCACTCAATACAGTCTATGGTAACATGTTGACTGCTATGAACATCAATAATCGTTAATTCTTAGGAATTTATAATCACGCAAAAATCCTAAAGCGAAGAAAAAATGAGTGGAGGTAAAGAAACCCCAAGGCAAAAAATGATCGGAATGATGTACTTGGTTCTGACAGCGCTTCTTGCGTTGAACGTATCAAAGGAAATTCTCGAAGCGTTTGTCGTTATGAATGATGGTCTTGTAAAGACCAATACAAACTTTGAAACAAACAATAACCTTTTATACGGTGCATTAAAAGATCAATTAGGATTAGATGCTGTTCGTGCGAAGATTCCATATGACAATTCACTTAAAGTGAAAAAATGGTCAGAAGAAATTCATTCTTTCATACACGATATCCAGTCTGAACTAATTGCTGCGGAAGATCAGGTAGCAAAAGAAGTTGCAGATACACTAGCCGAAAAACTCGGAAGCGTTCAAAACAAAGACAAGTACGATAACTGTACCCGCATCATGTGTGGTGAAACAGTTGATGGATCTGGCGGTAAAGCACGTATTCTAAAGGACAAGGTAATTGCGTTTAAAAAGAACCTTCTTGGGGTATTGTCTCCTGAAGTTGCGAAAAAAACACAACTTGGTTTGGATACCAATGATCCTCCGAGAGAAGGAACAGCAGTAGAAACTTGGGAAACCAACAAATTTTACCACCTTCCATTAGCAGCTCAGGTTTCGGTTTTGACTCAGATGCAAACAGAAATTAGAAATGCAGAAGGAACTGTTTTGAATGAACTATTGAAGTCCATTGGAGCAAAAACAATCAAAGTTGATAAGCTAGCTGCTCAAATGATTCCTTCTTCAAGTGTTGTTACACTTGGTGATGAATTTTCTGCTAAAATCTTTGTAGCGGCATTCAATTCATCTATGACACCAGACGTTACTGTTAATGGCCGCGCAATTACGGAGATGGATGAAACTGGTTCGGTAGTATATAAGAGCCGCCCATCTTCTGAAGGTCCTCAAAAGATCAAGGCTTCTGTCAAATTCATCAATGCTGAAGGGAAAGAAGAAATTTCTGATGTAGAATATGAGTACATGGCAATTAAGCCTGCTGCGGTAGTTTCCCCTACAAAGATGAATGTGTTTTATATTGGAGTTGATAATCCTGTTTCTGTTTCAGTACCAGGATCTGATCCAACTAAAGTAAATGCAAACATCGTAGGTGCTCCAGGTACCATGACTAAAGTTAAGGCTGGCGAGTACATTGTAAAAGTTACAAGTGGTACTAAATGTACTATTCCAGTAACAGTATCAGGCGCAGCCGGAAAATCTTCTTCCATGGGTGCTCCAGAATTCCGTGTAAAACGTATTCCTGATCCAACACCAATGCTTTTAGGTAAGAAAAGCGGTGAATCATTGTCAATCGGAGAATTAAAAACAGCTGGTTATTTATCTGCTGTTTTGGAAGGATTCGATTTCCAAGCAAATTTTACTATTCAATCTTTTGAGTTTGGTGCCAACATTGGTGGTTTTTACAAAACAGCACAAGTAACAGGAAATCGTTTTGACGCTTCTGTTAATGCTTTGTTAAATCAAGTAAAACCTGGAGGAAAAATCTTCTTCTCTGACGTTCGTGCAAAAGGTCCTGATGGAACAATCAGAACATTAACTGCTCAATTCAAGGTTAAGTAATCCCATTTTAAAACCACATCTGTTATGAAACGTATTGGATTTTTTGTGGTAATCATGTTTGCTTTAGTAGCTAGTTCTACAAATGCACAATCAGTATTGGGCGACGAAAAAGCCTATGATGGAGTGTATAAACGTGATCATATTGCTAACCGCAAACCTATTCCGTATACTCCAATTCGGGAAGCGGATGTTATGTGGAAGCGTCGTATTTGGAGAATCATTGACCTTCGGGAAAAAATGAATCTTCCATTGTACTATCCTATCTCAACAGACGTAAATGGATTGAGAAGCTTGACAAACGTTCTTTACAAAGCAGTTACTGAAGAAGTATCTCTACGTGTTTACAGTGCAGCTACTGATGATTTTTCTGTTGAAATTACTCCTGGGGATGTGAAAAAACTCACCGAGAAGAGTTACGAGAAAATGATTCCTAGCTCAATGGATCCAACAATCGATTCTTTAGTTGTTATTTCTGAGTCATTTTCTCCTAGTCGTGTGAAAAAACTATTGCTTAAAGAAGAATGGTTTTTTGATCG
>JBIKOC010000015.1:0-11105 GCA_044358335.1 Flavobacteriales bacterium
GTAGAAATAGGGATTTGATGTTGAACACCATTGTTGAATTTCTGAGTCCAACCTGGTCGACCATAAAGTGAATCGGCTTGTGAAATGGTGTTTTTACTTTGAAGGGTGTAGGTAATACCAATTTTCTCGTATTCCTTTTGTTTCCCGATAGGATTCTTTCGTTTGAAAGGATAATACCGGTTCATATTTACTTGCAATTCAGGAGCAGAAAGCGTGATTACTCTGGTTGCCGTATTTTGGCTGTGTCCAGCGCTGATGACCATATTAAACGGAGTATTTGCAAACGTTTTAGCATATGAGATACTCGATTGGAATGTATTGGCTACGATATTATTTGCATTGAGCGAGTTGAGTTTGTTGAAATTACTCGAACCTGCCTGAACAGAAGCAGAAAAGCGTGAATTAGGTCTTGATTTAGGATCTTGAGTATGTTTCCAAGTGATGAAAAAATCTTTGTTAATGGATGAACCCAATAATTCGGGATCGCCTTGCAGGATTTTAGAATAGCGTAAATCTAAACTTCCATTAAAGTGATAGCGGTAATTATAAGATGTTCCTGCGCTTAATCCCCAAGAACCGCGGGAATAAATATTTCCACGAATAGAGGCATCGATGTAGTCGTTTATTCCAAAATAATAACCGCCTTCCTGCAGGAAGAAACCGAGCCCAGGAGACTCGCCCTAGGTTGGAAAAATAATTCCCGATTTACGCTTGGTGCTATTTGGGAAAATTCCAAAAGGAACAGCTAAAGGAGTTGGAACATCTTCAATCCAAAGATTAGCTGGCCCCGAAACAATTTTATCGCCCGGCATGACTTTGATCTTACTGGCATTGATATAAAAATGTGGGTGATCGGGCAGATTACAAGTAGTATACTTTCCATTGCGGATATAGAATTCATCCTTCTCACTTTTCTTTACTTGTTCACCATGGATATAGCCATCACCTTGCTGGGTAAAGATTCCTGAAATACGACCTTTCTTGGTTTTGAAGTTATAATCCATCCGTTCCGCGTCGAAGGTTTGAGTTCCTTCATCAAATACCGGATGTCCGATAATTTTTCCAGTAGAATCCGGACGACCTTCGGCATGAACGACGTTGTTTCCCCAGTTGATTTCGATGTAATCGGCAGTAAGGTGGATTTTATCGTATTTCACATCGGCAGCTCCATACAAGAAAATTTTCTTGAGTTTTAAATCGAATCGCATGGAGTCGCGGGCTTTGTATTCAACACGCGAGTCTAAAGCATCATCGGATGGTTGCAAAGAGCCGGGTGGTAATGAGCCTGATTTACGCAAAGTGTCCTCTTTGAGCTTCAGGGCAAGCAATGAATCAGCGTCCACAACGTTTCTATCAGGAGTTTGAGCCCATGAGCTCACCCCGATAAAAACTGTGAATAAAACTGTTGTTAAGTGCCGTAGCACCACACGTAATCGCAAGGTTGCAGCCGATTAGTTTTGTAAAATCCGTTTCGAAACGAGTGCAAAACTAATTTATTTCATCGCAAACCCGTTTCTAGGCCCACCAGGACCCATGAAAACCTTTTTAAAATATCGATTTACGTTTCTCGCAATCCTTCTGGCATCAGGGGTTACGCTATCTTTTCTGCCAAAATTAGAGGCAGATAAAAACTTGCATCGGGAATCTGGGATTCGTACAATTGTGATTGATCCAGGACATGGAGGTCACGATAGTGGATGTCATGGAGCTGCTGCTTATGAGAAAACTGTTGCTTTAGCTGTCTCGTTAAAGTTGGGAAAATTGATCGAAGCAAACTTTCCAGATGTGAAAGTAATTTTCACTCGTAAGACGGATGTGTTTGTGGAATTGTATCGCAGAGCACAGATTGCAAATGAAAACAAGGCTGATTTATTTATCTGCATTCACTGTAACAGTGGACCAAAGACAGCTTACGGAGCCGAAACATTTGTGATGGGTTTGCATAAAAGCACCGATAATTTGAATGTGGCTAAGCGTGAGAATGCCGTAATCCTTCAGGAAGATAATTATGAAAAAAAATACGATGGCTTTGACCCAAACAGTGCCGAAGCGAACATTATCTTTTCCTTGTATCAGAATGCGTTTTTAGACCAGAGTTTGTATTTCGCAGATCGCATACAACATGAGTTTAAAACCTATGCAACTCGTCATAATCGAGGAGTTAAACAAGCAGGGTTTCTCGTGCTTTACCGAACCACCATGCCGAGTGTATTGATTGAGACAGGTTTCTTAACGAATGGGGAAGAAGAGAAATATTTAAAATCTGGAGTTGGGCAGCAAAAAATTGCCAATTCCATTCTCCGCGCATTGAATTCATATAAAAGCTGGATCGAAGGAACAGGTTCCAACAACGATCTGAAGTTCCCCGATGAAGTGCAGGAGCAAAATCAGGATGTAAAATCAACTGAACATCATTCCAAGCCAGAGCCTAAAGTGGATAAAAACGAAGAGGCGAGAAATCAAACGGCTGAGGATAATTCAGGAATTGTATTTCGCATTCAAGTCTATACGTCACCCGAAAAAATTTCGTTAAAGTCCTCACGCTTTAAAGGAAGAACAGATGTATGGGAATATAAATTCAATAAATCTTGGAAATATACTGTTGGGCGGTGTGAGAAACAGGAAGAAGCCCTTAAATTGCTCAGCGAATTAAAAAAAGATGGTTTCAGTGATGCATTTGTAGTTGCATTTAGAAATAATCAACGCATTACATTACAAGAAGCACAAGCTATTCAACCTTAAACAATCATTGAAAAAAATGCAAATATCCCGTGAAATACGTGTTGGAGTCGTTGTTACACTGGGAATCGTTCTGCTCTATTTTGGGTTTAACTTCCTAAAAGGAAAAAACCTGTTTTCCCCGTCGAGATCCTATTATGCGGTTTTCGACAATGTAGATCAACTCATGCCATCGGCTCGAGTTCAGGTGAATGGATTTCAGGTAGGTATTGTAGATCAGGTAGGATTTTTAACGGAAGGTTCGTATAAAGTCTTGGTGAAATTTCTAATCGACAATAATGATTTGAATATCCCCAAAGATTCGGAAGCGCACATTGTACAAGACCTTTTAGGAACACGCACCTTAGAGCTCACACTGGGAAAATCGACTCAGATGGCTGAACGAGGCGACACATTGACAGCTGTTCGCGATGCGGGAATTACCGATGAGATTAAGAAAGCAATCCTCCCATTAAAAGCTCAAATTGAAGCCTTAGCGGGTTCGGTTGATTCGGTTCTAACAGGCTTTAATAATGTATTCAATCGTAAAACTCAAGATGGCTTGATTAGCAGTTTTGAAAGTGTGAATTCATCCATCAAACGTTTCGAACATACGGTTAATGAATTTGATTTACTGGTTACAAATGAGCGTCAAAAATTGAGTTCTATTTTGAGTAATGTGGCTTCGATTACCGATAATCTGAAAAACAATAACGAAAAACTCTCCCATGTTTTTACAAATATGGATCGTATTTCGGATGATGTGGCGAAGAGTAACGTAAAACAAACTTTAACAGATTTGCAGGAAACAATTACAAGTTTGAACAAGGTTCTAAAGAATGTAGAAAGTGGTCAGGGCACATTAGGAAAGCTGGCAACCGACGATTCTTTGTATGTGAATTTGGATCACAGTTCTCGCAACCTGAGTTTGTTGTTGGAGGATATGAAGGCACATCCGAACCGTTACGTGCATTTTTCTGTTTTTGGAAAGAAGGAGAAAGCCCCGAAAAAATAATCGGGCGGCTTGCAACTCGCCTTTATATTTGTTGATTCAAATCCCTGCTGCTTATGGGCCTGCAAAACGTACTATTTATTCTTTTCTTTCTAGCTGGAGCTGCTTTGTTCACTGTAAATGTGCGCAAGATTATTCGCAACATCCGTTTAGGAAGAAAACTCGATCGCACCGATAGAAAATCCGAACGCTGGAATGTTATGTTCCGAGTGGCTTTAGGACAGAGTAAAATGGTGGTTCGTCCGACTGCGGCCTTTTTGCACCTTCTAGTATATGTAGGATTTGTCATCATCAATTTAGAGGTTCTTGAAATAATCCTGGATGGAATATTAGGTACACATCGCTTATTCGCTCCTTTTCTAGGAAGTTTCTACGATTTCCTTATTGGATCATTTGAATTCCTTGCTCTTGGTGTATTAGTGGCTGTTATTGTTTTTTTCATCCGCAGGAATATTATCTATATCAAACGATTCCGACAGAATGAACTCAATGGTTGGGCTCGCTCCGATGCGAATGCCATTTTGATAATTGAAGTATTGTTGATGACTGCTTTCTTGACTATGAATGCAGCTGATTTGGTGTTACAAACCCGCGGTGTTGAGCATTATATTCAAGCGGGTTCATTTCCAATAAGCTCGCTTATTACAGGATTATTTAGTTCATGGTCGGATGGTGCTTTAATCGCTTATGAGCGCGGTGCTTGGTGGTTTCACATTCTTGGGATATTAGCTTTCCTCAATTACCTACCTTATTCCAAGCACTTTCACATCATTTTGGCATTTCCCAATGTGTGGTATTCGAATTTAGAGAAGAAAGGTCGCTTTACCAACATGGCTGCTGTAACCAATGAAGTGAAGTTGATGCTTGATCCTTCGGCGGTTCCGGTTGAATTAGATGGACCTGTTAAGTTTGGAGCAAAAGACGTTCAAGATCTAAGTTGGAAAAGCTTACTCGATTCCTATACCTGTACCGAATGTGGGCGATGCACCTCAGAATGCCCTGCAAACCAAACTGGGAAGTTGTTAAGTCCGCGTGCAATCATGATGAAAACTCGTGATCGATTGGAGGAAGTGGGTAAAAACATCGATGCCAATAAAGGTGAATTCAAAGAGGATGGCAAAAGTTTACTGCACGATTATATAAGTGCTGAAGAATTATGGGCATGTACCACATGTAATGCCTGTACAGAAGCTTGTCCGGTGAATATCGACCCATTGAGTATCATCATCGATTTACGTCGTCAATTGGTGATGGAAGAAAGTGCTCCTCCGGCAGCATTAAGTAACATGTTTACCAATATGGAGAACAATGGTGCTCCTTGGCAGTTTTCTCCATCGGATCGTTTGAATTGGAAAGACGAGTAATTAATTACGAATTACCGATGAGATTCTACTTAACATTGGCTCCATTCAACGAACAACAAAAAGCAAACTCACCAATTGAGCTTTTAATCAATAACACTTTTGAAAAATTCGTAATTCCTAATCCGTAATTTGTAATCATATATGGAATTGAATGTAAAAACGATGGCTCAATACCTTGCAAATGGTGAGGTTCCTGAAATTCTTTTCTGGGTAGGTTGTGCTGGGAGTTTTGATGACCGTGCCAAAAAAGTAACTAAAGCTGTAGCGAAATTGCTTCAAGCAGCTGACGTGAAATTTGCAGTACTCGGCTCAGAAGAAAGTTGTACCGGCGATCCTGCAAAACGAGCTGGAAATGAATTCTTGTTCCAAATGCAGGCCATGCAAAACATCGCGGTGTTGAATGGTTACGAAGTGAAAAAGATCGTGACTGCTTGTCCACATTGCTTTAATACCCTCAAAAACGAGTATCCTGAGTTAGGAGGACATTACGATGTAGTGCATCATTCTCAATTGATAGAGAGTTTATTGAAAGATGGACGATTGAAAGTAGAGGGAGGATCGTTCAAGGGAAAGAAAATCACGTTTCACGACCCCTGTTATTTAGGTAGAGCTAATGGAGAATATGAAGCACCTCGTGAGGTACTAGGGAAGCTTGATGCTGAGTTGGTAGAGATGAAACGGTGCAAAACCAAAGGACTTTGTTGCGGAGCAGGTGGTGCACAAATGTTTAAAGAAGCTGAACCGGGAGATAAAGAAGTAAATGTGGAGCGTTCTGAAGAAGCATTAGCATTGAACCCAACTATTATTGCAGTTGGTTGTCCGTTTTGCAATACGATGATGACCGATGGCGTTAAACATGCCGAAAAAGAAGGTTCAGTTAGTGTATTAGACATAGCTGAATTAATTGCAAATGCGGCAGATTTATAAGAATATGGAAAAGGCTTTTGACAGCATACGGGATACTGATAGAATTTGGGTTTATCAAGCAAACCGTGTTTTGACTGAGGATGAATCTGAATACATTCAAAAATCGGGAATGTTGTTCGTTTCGGGATGGGCAGCTCATGGCAAACCTTTACGGGCTGATGTATTAGTTATCCGGAATTTATTTGTTGTGGTGATGGTGGATGAAGCACAAGCAAAAGCGAGTGGTTGCTCAATCGATAAGTCGGTAAGCTGGATAAATGCAATAGGACAAGAGTTTCAGATTGATTTTCTAGATCGTATGCAAATTGCATGGTTGGATGATAATGGAAGTCTTCAGATTAATCCAATGGCTGAATTTGAAACCTTAGCTTCGAAAGGACAAATAGAATCAGACACATTAGTATTCAACAACCTTGTTTTTAGTGGTAAAGAGCTAAAAAATGCATGGATGATTCCAGCACACGAAAGCTGGCACAATCGTTTTTTTTCAAAAAAATCTACCTCGTTTACAAATTGAATTAATAAAACTCAATTTGAATTCGTTCAAAAGGGCGTCTTGTATGGCAAACAAGTGTGTTTAGAAAAATACATTCTTTTCTTGCATAAGAAATCTAATCAACTTACATTTGCCGTCCATTTTTGAGCATACCTATGAAACCAGAAATCCATCCATCAAATTATCGTCTTGTAGTATTCAAAGACATGTCAGACGAAACATTGACTCTAACGAAGTCATGCATTGACTCTAAAGAAACAATTGTTTTGGAAGATGGTAATGAATATCCACTAGCTAAATTGGAGATTTCTTCTTCTTCACACCCATTCTACACAGGTAAAATTAAACTTGTGGATACTGCAGGTCGTGTTGATAAATTCCGCAATCGTTACAAGGGTCATCAGGGCAAGATTAACATGTAATCAACCCTTATTCATATTTAAAGCCTTCCAATTGGAGGGCTTTTTTATTTTTGTGTACTATGAATATTATCTTGTTCGACGATTCCCGACGAAACCATTTGTTGCCCCTTACATTTACTAGACCTGTTGCAGATTTACGTATAGGCATATTAACGATACAAGAAAAGTGGGAACATCATGGGTTTGATAGAGCGTCTTATCTAACACAAGAATATCTGAAGGCGAAGTTTCCCACCCGTCTATTTGCTGAAAACATTCTGATTGCTGGAAGCATCATGCCCGAAACTGGTATTTTGGGAGCAGTTCGAAGTTTATCAAAAGGACAAGCTCTAATACAACAAGGTGAACTTATTGCAGCTTTTGACACAGAGAACAGCTTATCAACCAAAAAAGAAGATTACGAATGCATTGAGTTCAAGAAACCTTTGTTTCGCATTCAACATTTATGGGACATTTTTTCGTTGAATGCTCGTGCATTAGAGGACGACTTTGACTTGCTGACGAAAGGCCGAAAGTCGGCCGAGATAGACAGTTCAAATACCATAATTGGCGATCGTTTCTTTGCCGAAGAAGGTGCAAAAGCTTGGTGTTCGGTTTTCAACACGCAATCTGGTCCTATTTATTTAGGTAAAGACACGGAGGTTTGGGAAGGCAGTATGATTCGTGGTGGTTTTGCTTTGTGTGAAGGAAGTTCGGTAAAAATGGGAGCTAAAATTTACGGAGCAACTACCGTAGGCCCACATTCGCGAGTTGGAGGAGAAGTAAGCAACAGTGTCATACAAGGTTATTCCAACAAAGGACATGATGGCTTTCTAGGGAATTCAGTCATTGGAGAATGGTGCAACTTAGGAGCCGACACAAACAATTCCAACCTAAAGAATAATTACTCCACCGTTAAACTGTGGAATTATGTGGAGGAAAAGCAGATTTCTACAGGCTTGCAATTTTGCGGATTAATCATGGGAGATCACAGCAAATGTGGAATCAATACCATGTTTAATACCGGAACAGTCGTTGGAGTTAGCGCTAATATATACGGAGCTGGCTTTCCTAAAAATTTCATCCCATCCTTTAGCTGGGGCGGCCCACAGGGAATTACCGAATATCGCCTTGATAAAGCTTCTGAAACCGCTGCATTGGTTATGGAAAGGAGACATAAGGTGTTTGATGAGATCGAATCGCGATTATTAGAAGACGTTTATGAATTAACGCGACAATATCGTCAGGGTTAAGTCGTATATTACATGTATTATTCCTTTGGCACATGGCTTGTCCAAAGTCGCCCCCCGTTGGATATTCCTGATTTTGTGCGGCAGTCTGACGAAATGTCACTTGATAGAAATTTATGAACGAAAATACACCCTTCGAAAACCTTCGCTTTAGTACGATGATTGAAGATGATTCGGAATTTATCCCACTTTTATCGAGCGAGGATGAAGAGCAAATGAATACCGAAGAAATTCCAAAAGAGGTTTCCATATTACCCTTACGTAATACAGTTCTTTTTCCAGGAGTTGTTATTCCCATTACTGTTGGAAGAGATAAGTCGATAAAACTCATTAAAGACGCCTACAAAGCCGACAAGATTATTGGAGTTGTTTCGCAGAAAGATGTAGGAATTGAAGATCCTCACTTTGAGGATTTGAATAAAGTGGGCACCATTGCACTCATTATCAAAATGTTACGCATGCCCGATGGTAATACAACCGTTATCATTCAAGGAAAAAAACGCTTTCAACTCGAAGAAGTTACTCAGGAAGATCCTTATATCAAGGCTCGTATTAAAGCATTTGAAGAAACTCGTCCAGCAAAAGAAGACAAAGAATTTGCTGCCATGGTGTCTTCTTTAAAAGACATCTCCTTACAAATCATTCAGCAATCGCCCAATATTCCATCGGAAGCGGCTTTTGCTATTAAGAATATCGATAGTCCATCCTTTCTCATCAATTTCATCTCTTCTAACATGAATGCGGAAGTGGTTGAAAAGCAACAGATGTTGGAAGTGGCCGATTTGAAAGCTCGTGCTGAATTAGTTTTGAAAAATCTTACCAAAGAACTTCAACTCCAAGAGCTTAAAAACCAAATCCAGAGTAAGGTTAAGATAGACATCGACCAACAACAGCGCGAGTATTTCCTTCATCAGCAATTAAAAACCATCCAAGAAGAGTTAGGTGGAAATGTATATGAAGAAGAACTTGATGAAATCCGTATTAAAGCTGGAGAAATGAAATGGGGCGATGGAGTGAAAAAGCACTTCTTCAAAGAGTTGGATAAACTTCAACGCATCAACCCAAACTCAGCTGAATATTCTGTGCAGCGCAATTATCTCGATTTATTACTCGAACTGCCTTGGAATAAGTTCACTACCGATAAATTCGACCTAAAAGGCGCACAAAAAATCCTCGATAAAGATCATTACGGCCTCGAAAAAGTGAAAGAACGAATTTTAGAATACCTCGCTGTTCTGAAACTCAAAGGCGACATGCGTTCTCCGATTCTTTGCTTTTATGGACCTCCGGGAGTTGGTAAAACTTCTTTAGGCAAATCAATCGCAAAAGCACTTGGTCGCGAATACATTCGTATGTCTTTAGGTGGAGTTCGTGATGAAGCCGAAATTCGTGGTCACCGTAAGACATACATTGGCGCCATGCCTGGACGAATCATCCAAAACTTACGTAAGGCAAAAGCTGCCAATCCCGTATTTGTGTTGGATGAAATTGATAAAGTTGGAAGCGACTATCACGGAGATCCTTCATCAGCATTGTTAGAAGTATTGGATCCAGAACAAAATAGCACGTTCTACGACAATTATGTAGAGCAAGACTTTGATTTAAGTCGTGCTATGTTCATTGCTACAGCGAATAACCTCAATACCATCCAACCTGCCCTACTCGATCGGATGGAACTCATTGAAGTTACTGGATATACCCAAGAAGAGAAGATTGAAATTGCCAAGCAGCATTTGATTCCCAAGCAATTGGAAGAACATGGTGTGACGAAAAATCAAGTGAAGTTTTCGAAAAAAGCGCTGGACAAACTAATCGAAGATTATACACGTGAATCGGGAGTGCGGGCATTAGAAAAACGTATTGCGAAAGTTATTCGTTCGATAGCCAAATCGATTGCGATGGATGAAGTGACAAACCCTAAAATTGATGCGGAAGACATCGAACGCATCATGGGACCAGCTCGCTATCATCGCGATAAATACGAAAACAATGAAGTAGCAGGTGTGGTAACAGGTCTAGCTTGGACTTCGGTTGGAGGAGACATTTTATTCATAGAAACCCTGCTCAGCAGAGGGAACGGGAAATTATCGCTCACAGGAAATTTAGGTGATGTGATGAAGGAAAGTGCTGTAATCGCACTCGAATTCTTGAAGTCTCATGCTGAAAGCTATTTGGGAATATCGCCTGAAATTTTTGATCATTACAACGTGCACATTCACGTTCCAGAAGGCGCAACACCTAAAGATGGACCATCGGCAGGAATTGCTATGTTAACGGCTCTTTCTTCTGCATTTACTCAGAAAAAAGTGAAGTCGCAATTAGCCATGACGGGCGAGATAACTTTACGAGGTGTGGTTTTACCGGTAGGTGGAATTAAAGAAAAGATTCTAGCTGCCAAACGGGCAAACATCCAAACTGTAATTCTTTCAGAAGAAAACCGAAAAGATGTTGAGGAAATCAATTCTGAGTATCTCAAAGGAATGGAGTTCCACTATGTTTCTACCATGCGTGAAGTGTTGAAGTTGGCCTTGACCAATCAACTGGTGAAGAATCCGGTTAAGATTGAACTTCCCAAGGACAAACAAAAGTCAGCTTCAATCGTTAATTAAGCATGGAAACTTCCAATAAATCTGACCAACCGAAGCAAAAACTTGTTGTGGTGGGAGGAGGATTTGGAGGCATCGAACTCATCAAGCGACTTCGAAACTCAGATTTCGAAATTACCTTAGTCGACAAGCACAATTACCATACGTTTCAGCCGCTCTTGTATCAGGTGGCATCGGGTGGTTTGGGTGCTGATTCGATAGGTTATCCGTTTCGTTTAATTTTTCGGAATCAGAAGAATTTCCGTTTTCGAATGGCGGAAGTGCAGAAAGTCGATCCAATTAAAAAACAACTTTAAACTTCCACCGGCATCATTCCATATGACCATGTGGT
>JBIKOC010000320.1:0-3233 GCA_044358335.1 Flavobacteriales bacterium
TAATCTATGCTAAAACGCTACATTCTAGCTGCTTTTGCAGTGCTTTCTTTACATGGAATCGCTTCTGCCCAGTGCACTCCTGAACCGCTTTATTCCGATTCTACATTCGGTGTTTGGCCTGATACAATCACGAATCTTCCTTGTGCGTTTGCTGACGAAGCTAGTGGATACAACACTGTTATCGACATTAAAACGTTAACCGATACTACAGTTGCAGTTCCTGGATTCGGAAATGTTACTGCATACATTGAAGCTTTTCGTATAAATGGCGTAACAGGTTTACCTGTTGGGTTTAGCTATATTCCAAATGCAGCTTCTTGGAACAATGATGGTTCTGTTCCAGATTACATTTCTGTTCAAGGTTGTATGTCGGTTCTCGCTTCACAATCTGCCGTTCAAAGCATCATCGCATCAAATCCTAATGGAGCTGATTTTCCTTTAGTTGTTACGGTTGATGCGAAAATCAATTCAACTGATAACACACTGGCTAATTTCGTATTGGCTGGAAGATGGCTTTCTCAAATTACTACTATTCCGGGAATTCAAGCAATTCCTGTTTCTGGTTATGTGATTAAAGTTCGTCCTAGTTCAGCTTCTGGTTGTTTACCAATTGCTACTATCGAAATTGACCATTCAGCATTTGATATTCAAGGAAACTATCCTAACCCATTCTCTAATTCTACTGAAATCCGCTTCTCTTCGGCTAGCCGTAAAGATGTTTCCTTAGAAGTGCGAAACATGGTTGGTAGACAAGTTCTCTCACGCATGGTGAAAGCTGATCGTGGTCAAAATGCAATCACTATTCAAGCGGATCAACTGGTGCCAGGAATTTATTTCTATACAATCAGTGATGGTAAAAAATCAGTGACTCGTAAAATGACTGTTTCTCAAAACTAAGCCAATCAAACTTTATTATAACCCTGTCTGTTAGTTCGGACAGGGTTTTTTATTGCCGAAATTATTCCTGTATTTCGTTTCATAGATGTCTTTCGAACTTACCATACTAGGCTGTGGTTCTGCTACACCAACACTTTCGCGAAATCCAACTGCGCAACATATTCGTATTGGGTCGAGTGAGTTCTTAATCGACTGTGGGGAAGGAGCTCAATTGCAAATGCTTAAGCTTCATCTGAAGATTAATAAGCTTAAAGCTATTTTCATTTCTCATCTGCATGGTGATCATTTTTTTGGATTGCCCGGACTACTTTCTACTATGCACCTGATGGGAAGAAGGAATAAATTAACCCTGTTCGGTCCTCCTGCTTTAGCCAACATTCTTGAACAAATCTTTGCCGCTTCTGAAACAGATCTTAAATATCCGCTCGAATTCATTCCAACCAACCCAAATCAAAAAGAACTTCTAGTCGACACTTCCACTTTTACTATTCATTCATTTCCTTTAAATCACCGGATTCCCTGCACAGGTTTCTTATTTAAAGAGAAACAGCGCCCCCGTAATATTCGACGAGATGTAATAGCTCAACTTCAAGTTCCAATTAGTCAAATGAAGGCTATTAAAGCAGGTGCAGATTATGTGAAAGATAATGGGCAGATAATTCCTAATACCGACCTTACTTTTCCTCCCTCACCTTCGGTTAGTTACGCATTTTGTTCCGATACAGCGCCTGATATTAGATTAGCATCTTTTATTCAAGGAGTTGACTGGTTATATCATGAAGCTACTTTCTTAAACGAATTAGAAAATAGAGCAATTGATACTTTTCACAGCACTACAATTCAGGCCGCCAATACTGCGAATCAAGTAGAAGCTAAATATTTAATAATAGGTCATTACTCCTCTCGTTATGGACAAATTGAGGATCTGCGATTGGAAGTTGAATCCCTATTTCCAAACGTTTATACCGCTGAGGATGGTAAGGTTTTTTCGATAGTGTAAGAAAAATGTATTCGGCGTCGTTTTTATTAAGAAATAAATGTTAGTATCTTTATCCAAATTGTGCAGGCAATGACAATTACTAAAGATAGGATTCTGTTAGATATTGTGAAAGACAATCCACTACTGGCCTCAGTTGTAGATCGTTTTGGTATCTCATATTCCAAGTGGACCTTGAGTTTAGAAAAAGCTTGCGAAGTGGATCAGGTTGACGCCAGTTTGCTTCTTGAAATGCTGAAAGCTTTTTCGGAAAATAACTCTTTTCCTAAAGAAGAACTTCGACAGCTTCCCTTAGAATCCTTAATTGAGTACTTGATTAAAACCCACGTATATTATATCAATTCACGCTTACCTCGAATTGAGCAGTTTATTGATTTACTAATTGACCATTACGGAAAGTTTGATATGCAGCTTTATCTGCTAAAAGACTATTTCCAAGATTACAAGCGAGATATGTATGCGCACATCTGTATCGAAGAGCGTGACCTATTTCCTTATGTACTTAAACTTATTCGCAGTTCAGAAGAAGATTTGACCGCAGTCAACTTATTTAATTTGCTCGAAAAGAACGCAATCACACATTTCATAAATGATCATCATCATGTCGTGGATGATTTGGGTGAAATTAGAAGAAGGTTGAATAATTACTCCGAAGCCAACAACCACAAGGTGCAGATTACTACTTTGTTTTATGAGTTACGGATATTCGAAATCGATTTACTTACTCATGCTAAAGTAGAAGACGAGATTCTCATTCCACGTGCACAGGAGATTGAAACAGCTTTGAAACGAAAAATGATGCACAAAGCGCTCTTGAGTTAAGTTATTTACTTAATAATCCCCTGATAATTTCTTGCGCATCAGTTTGAGGATGCACCCAATTCACTAGTGCTTTATTTCGTAACCAAGTTACTTGTCGTTTCGCATAGCGACGAGTATTCTGTTTAATGAGATGTATCGATTCATCCAAGCTAAGTTCATCATCCAAAAAGCGAAATAATTCTTTGTAGCCTACCGTTTGAAGTGAATTCAAATGTCGATAAGGTAAAAGCAACTCTGTTTCTTTAAGCCAACCTTTAGCTAACATAGATTCAGTTCGATTTTCAATATTCGAATACAGTTCATTCCTTGGTAGATCAGTCGCTAAATAAATCGAATCAAATGCCCGTTCCGTTTTATTGTTTTTTCTCAGTGAACTATATAATTGACCAGTACTTCGAATGATTTCCAAAGCTCGAATCAAACGTTGTGGATTCTGTTTATCTATCTGTTCGAAATAAATTGGATCCTTTATTTTCAACTCAGCTTGAAGAGATTCAAGTCCCTCATCTTGAAATTG
>JBIKOC010000321.1:0-3223 GCA_044358335.1 Flavobacteriales bacterium
ATCTGCCATTTGGACATTTAGTAATCAATCTACTTCTTATCTAGATCGTGGAATGGCATACCATCATTTTAATGGTACGGCTTGGACAAAAAATCCTGCTTACCAAGATGCTGGTAACATCACACGTATTGAAGATGCTCGTTCAGGATTTGGTTCATTAGCTCGTGTAACAGGAGTGGGCGACATTGTAGTTTCTCACCAAGCATTAACTACTGCCGGTGCTCCTAATGCATTACAAATATCCCGCAATGTGAGTCTAACAGACGAAAATTGGTTAACCAATGGAAATGAAAGTATGCCTTTAATCTGGCCACGTATGCGCACAGGAGGTCCTGATGGAAAAACGGTTCACGTGATCGGAGTTACTGAGCCTACAGGAGGAACATTTACAGGAACACCTTTCCAAGGTATTAATGGTTGCATGTTATACAATCGTTCTACTGATGGAGGTGCAACATTCGATAAATTAATGGTTCAACTTCCAGAAGTAGATTCTACCATTTTCGCAAGTTTTGGTGGGGATTCTTATGCGATGGATGTAAAAGGAAACACAGTTGCTATTGTTGCTGGTGATGCTACATCACGTGTTCAAATGTGGAAATCAACCGATAATGGTGAAACTTGGACTAGCCGTACAGTTATGCCTTTTCCATACGAACCATGGGAAGATACTGTAATTACTGATTTTAATGGCGATGGTGCTGTAGATTCATTCCTTGTTGATACGGCTAATAACGTTTACGATTTAGAACGTATTGAAACTAGCGATGGATCATTTGCTATTGTGATAGATAATTCTGACAAAGTTCACGTGTTTTATGGTCGTGGCTATATGTCAAATGATGTATTAGCTGATGACCAAGTAAGCTACTATCCTGGTGCAAACGGAATCATGTATTGGAATGAAGATTACGCAGTAGATTCATTACCACAAGTAATAGGTGGTTCATTTGACCGTGATGGTGATGACATTCTGGATGTAGAAATCTACTTTGCCAATGGAACAACAGTACCATACGGAGCTGGTATGTCGGGATTCCCAAGTGCTGGTATAGATGCTGATGGTACACTTTACCTTTCTTATTCTGCCTATATTGAAGGTGTTGACTATTTCTACTTAGGTACTGGTCCTTCTTTCAAACACTTGTACTTACAAAAATCAACTGATGGTGGTACAACTTGGACTGATTCAAAAGACATCGTTGGTGATGAGCAAGCTGGTTTCGATCAATTAGCTGAATACCAATATGCTTCTATAGCTCGTAATGTAGATAACAATGTTCACATTGTTTATCAAAAAGACTACACTCCTGGTTCGGCTGTAACAATTAATGCTGCTGCAACTCACCCATTTGATATTCCGAATGATATTATTTACATGTCAGTAACTAAAAACTTCGATCAAGTTGGTATCTCAAAAGTTAAATCAAATGTGAATGGATTGGCTGTTATGCCTAACCCAGCATCTGATATGGCAACATTGAAATTCGATCTTAAAAGCAACGAAAATGTTTCTGTTAACGTGGTTAATATGCTTGGTCAACGTGTTATGAATTTGAATAGTCAAAATGTAGCTGCTGGACAACACAGCATCTCATTAGCAACAAATCAACTTTCTGCAGGTATTTATTTAGTTAACGTAACTGCTGGTTCTACTAACAGTAGTGTTAAAATGATTGTTAAGCACTAAGCGAAACAAATCCTTAAACGAAAGCCGGACTGTTATACAGTCCGGCTTTTTTATTGATCAAACTCTGGAAGATTAATCTGAGATAATCACACAAGTGTTTAAACACGAACTAGCATGTAAGCAATGATCAATTAGCTGTTTTAGGAATTTAGTGAGAAGAATATGATATCCAAGCTAAAAAATTAGCGCAAAACATCTAAACTTTGAATACCTGGGAATCGAACTGTTAGGAAAGGTTCGCCAAACTTAAATCCCGTTTGAATACCATATTCAGAAGCTCGCGAAGTAAGATTATGGAAGAAATGCTCCGAAGCAATAAGTGTTTGCGGTTCGGTTGATTCGGGATTCCAAAATTGAGATTTGTGTGCTTTGATTGCAGCAATCTTGGTGTCTAAAACGTCCGATATATCGTAGATAAAATGCGGAGTGTGATGTAAAAACTGAATGTATTGGAAAATAGCACGTGGACGCCAAGCTTCTGTCTTAACTCCTTCCTTTTGCATCTTAAATAAGCCAGCTAAAAAACAAGCCTCAGCTACTAATTTAGCAGCTCGACCATGATCAGGATGTCTATCGTGCGGAGCATTTGTTATAACAATATCTGGTTGATAACGACGAATAGCATCAATCACTTTAAAGGTATTTTCGTGATTAATTTCGAACAAGCCATCTGCCAATTCTAAATTCTCTCGCACCGAAACACCCATAATTTCGGCAGCTACACGTGATTCTTCGTCCCGAATCTCAGGCGTTCCACGGGTACCCAATTCTCCTCGAGTTATATCAATTAACCCTACTTTTTTGCCTTGTCGCACTTCCGAAATAATCATTCCGCCTGCACTAATTTCTATGTCATCCGGATGAGCACCAAATGCGAGAATATCGAGTTTCATGGGTTAAATTTGGATTGCAAAGTAAATGAAATAGAACGATTAGCTTGAGTCCTTTTTTGTACGTTTGGTGACATGAATATATCCTTCTTTGGAGCAGCCCGTACCGTTACCGGTAGCAAGCATGTAATCAGTTATGGCAAAGGCAAAAAAATATTGCTCGACTGTGGACTTTTTCAAGGGCATGGGCAAGACAGCGATGAGTGGAATCGATCCTTTGGATTTGATCCGATGAGTATAAATTATCTCATTCTATCTCATGCACATATAGATCATTCCGGTTTGATACCTAAGTTAGTTAAAGAAGGATTTAAAGGACCAATCTATTGTACTTCCGCTACGCGTGATTTATGTGCAATCATGTTGGAGGATTCGGCACATATTCAAGAGAGTGATGTGAGGTTCCTCAATAAACGTCGTGTTGCACAAGGAAAAACTCCTTTAAAACCACTCTATTCTATCGAAGATGCTAAATACAGTTTGCGTCAGTTTGTGGTAGTTGAGTATGATGAGGAAATTGAAATAGATGAAACAATTAAGCTACGATTTACTGATGCTGGACACATTTTAGGTTCGGCGGTTGTAAATGTGCAGATTCTAGAAGACCATTACTGGCATAAAATCGCTTTTACGGGAGATTTAG
>JBIKOC010000016.1:0-11041 GCA_044358335.1 Flavobacteriales bacterium
TGAACGCATTTTACTCAGGAGTTTCCAAGCTTCTTTTTTAGAATCGGGAAGAATTCCGCCAGAGAGTTTCTTCCATACAACTTCGGCTGTTTTTCGATAATCGCGATCGTTGATTTCCGACAAGCCCTTTCGAATGCATGGTTCCGACACACCTTTGTGCTGCAATTCCATCCGAATCCGAATCTTTCCCCATTGCTTCATTCTGAATTTTCCTCGGGCAAATGCTCGGGCAAAACGCTCCTCGTTTAAATAATTTTCCCGAATTAACTCCCCAATCACAAATTCGGCTTCTTCGCCTTTGATGGAGCTTTGATACAATTTCTGCCGCACCTCAAGCTGACTGCGCTCCTGATAAGCACAGAACTTTTTCATTTTCTCAACAGCTTCGGTAACGGTAAAAATTACAGGCATTTTATTTAGCAGAAGTGTCTTCGAATTCTTTCTTAGAGCTAAACTGATAGACAATAATACCAAGACCTACGATTGCTAATCCATACAAAGCAAAAGTGGTCTTGAAGTACAGCATCACACCACAAATGCAGGTTGCCAATAGGATATATAAAATGGGAATAATCGGATAGCCAAAAGCCTTGTAAGGGCGAGGAGCATCAGGCATTTTACGTCGAAGAATAAACACGGCTCCCACGGTTAAAATGTAGAACAACATCACCACAAACATCAAATAGTCGAGCAAATCACCATACTTGCCCGAAAGGCACAAAGCACTACTCCAAACCAGCTGTATCAGAATAGCAAAAGCGGGAACGCCATGTTTATTCAGTTGAGTGGCCCGTTTCAAGAATAGCCCATCTTTCGCCATGGCGTAATATGCTCGTGGAGCGGTAAATATCAACCCGTTTAAACAACCAAACGTCGAAACCATAATGATGGCGGCCATCACGAACTGTCCGTTACTTCCCAACATAGAATTCATTAATGCTGTTCCAACGCGATCTTCTGGTGCATGTTGAATATCCGCCAGGGGCATCATATACAAGTAAATCACATTCACTAAAATGTAAATCAGTAAAACAATACCTGTCCCGATTGCTAGTGATAAGGGTAGATTTTTCCCTGGATTTTTGATTTCGCCCGCTGTAAAAGTGATGTTATTCCACGCATCAGCCGAAAACAAACTTCCTGTTAATGCTGCCAAGAATATCCCGATTGTTCCTAAGCCCATGTTCTCGGGCCAAACGGGTTCCATATTTTGCCAGTTTCCTTTTCCTTGACCTGCAAAGTAAATTCCTACTGCCACAACTCCTAACAAGGCAACAATCTTCGCAACCGTGAAGAAATTTTGAATGATAGCAGAGTTTTTCACATCCCGAAGATTCAACAAAGACAGAAACACAATCACCAAAATGGCGGTCAATTGCTGTGTGCTAACGGTAAGAAAACCCAAGTCTAGTAAAATATTCTTCGCACTAATTCCATCGAAAAACACACCGCTAAATTTGGCAAATGCAACTCCTACCGCAGCTATTGTTCCTGTTTGAATTACCGCAAAAAGCGACCATCCGTATGTAAATGCTGTTCGTTTCCCGTATGCTTCACGCAGGTAAACATATTGACCTCCTGCCTGAGGAAACATCGCTGCTAATTCACCATAAGTGAGTGCTGCCATCAAGGTAATCACGGCTGTCATAACCCACGCAAGCAACACCAATGCTCCTGAATTCACCTGACGGGCGATATCGGCACTTACGATAAATATTCCCGAACCAATCATCGAACCCATGATGATAGCTGAGCTGTCGAACAGCGATAATTTTTTATGTGCACTCATACAAATCCCTCCGATTAATTCGAAAACAAGATAGATGGAATTAATGTGCTCTAGATAGGTAGTATGTACCATTTATTTCACATCCATTGTGAATGAAAGATTAGGCTTTAAACGAAATACCCAAAATCACCTTTCTATCTTTACTCCGTGAAGAACGCTAGGGCCTATCGCTTGCTTTTTATTGCCAATGCTGTATCGGGCCTGTCGCAGGGAATCTGCATGTTAGCTATTCCTTGGTATTTCAGTAAAATTCTGGGTAAGCCCGAACTTTTTGGGATGATGTATGCCGCAACTACATTCATTATGTTGTTTTGGGGTTTGTATGCCGGATCTTTAATCGATCGCTTTTCCCGCCGCCATGTATTTATGGCTGTCAATGCTTTTGGCTTGCTATTACTGGGTTCTGTTTCTGCTATTGGTTTTTATCAGGGTTCAGTTCCAGCTTGGGGTGCGATGCTCGTATTTGCTGGAACGATTCTAATCTATAACATTCATTATCCTGCTTTGTATGCTTTCGGACAAGAAATTACTGAGAAGCAGTATTACGGCCGATTTACTTCTTGGACTGAAATCATTGGACAATCGACCAGTATCTTATCTGGTTCAGCTGCAGCTCTTTTGTTGTCGGGTGTTTCTAAAGGAGAACATCATTTTTCTGGTTTAACAATAAATATCCCTTATGAGATAAAAGCATGGACTTTACAAGAGGTTTTCCTAACGGATGCAATTACATACCTCATTGGTTTTTTTCTCATCGCCTTGATTCGTTATGAAGCAATTGCGGTTCGTCATCACGAAGCCGGTTCTGCACTTGATAGGATTCGAACGGGAATGAAATTCCTGAAAGACAATCCACTAATATTTAAGTTTGGAAATGCATCCTACGCCATCTTCGTTGTATTGCTGGTAACGTTTCAACAATTACTTCCCCAGTATATTGATCAACATTTGCATGCGGGTGCTGGTACATATGCGTTTTCAGAGGTGATGTATTCAATTGGTGCTATGCTCGCAGGTGTATTTATGGTTTGGACTTTCCGTAAATCAGGTTTTATACTAGGAATTACAGTAATGATGGGCGTTACAGTATTGATTTATGCACTATTTGCTAGTAGTTCTAATATTCTATTGTTTTCGATTCTGTGTTTATTAGTTGGAATTACCAATGCTGGCACACGCGTTTTAAGAACAACTTGGTTGTTTCAACATGTACCGAATCAATCTATTGGAAGGATTAGCAGCGTGTTTCAAACCTTTAACATTTTGTTCCGGGCAGGGATCAGTTCTCTTTTCGCACTACCATTTTTCAATCGGAACGATCAAATAGTCTATGCGTTTGCTATATGTGCCGTGTTTGTTGGCTTTTGGATGATTCCCATTTTGCGCAACTATAAAAAGCTGGCAAACTTCAAAATGCAAGTTTAACTAGGATGATGGCGTATGCCCATCTACCAGTTTAAATCCTTTTCCGTGTACATTGATGATTTCGAGAGCAGGGTCTCCTGTTAGGTATTTACGCAAACGAGCAATGTAAACATCCATACTTCGGGCATTGAAGTAATTATCATCATTCCAAATCGCACGTAGGGCGAAGTTTCGCTCTAAGGTATCATTCAAATTCATACATAACAGCTTGAGCAAATCTGACTCACGCGAAGTAAGTTTCTGGATATGATCTCCTAGTGTGAGTTGCTGATGCGTAGGATTGAAGGAATATTTTCCAATGATAAATTCCTGAACTGGACCATCATCTACCACACGTTCGGTGCGTTTGAGGATAGCTTTAATACGAAGTAACAGTTCTTCCATGCTAAATGGCTTAGTCATGTAATCATCTCCACCGGCTTTAAAACCTTCAATGGTATCTTCCTTCATCGATTTTGCAGTGAGGAAAATAATTGGAATGTCTTTATTGTGATTTCGAATCTCTTTTGCAAGAGTAAAACCGTCCATTTGCGGCATCATTACATCGAAAATGCACAGGTTCCATTTCTCTTTCAAGAAGAACTTAAAGGCTTCTTCTCCATTATGACATAATTCTGCGTGATATCCTTTAGCAATCAGGTATTCACGTATGATAGAACCCAAATTCGGATCGTCTTCGGCAAGCAATATTTTCATAAATGAGCAGTATGTTGACTTTTTCCTCAAAGACCATGCAAGGAAAATTTCAATGACGCATTGTCAACGCGATCAGTTTGGAAATAGTCTACGCAACAGGTTGTTTTTCTGGCAGCGTAACAGTGAAAGTACTTCCAAAACCTAATTCACTTTCAACCCGAATGTAACCGTGATGTTTTTCGACAATCACTTGAACATAGCTCAAACCAAGTCCAAATCCCTTTACGTTGTGAATGTTTCCTGTTGGAACACGATACAATTTCTCAAACACACGTTTTTGTTCATCCCGCGAAATACCAATCCCATTATCTCGAATCGAAAAAACAAATGCAGATCCTACATTACTCGTTTCTATTCGGATCTCAGGCACATCAGGTGTATATTTAATAGCATTGTCGAGCAGATTAAATATCACATTAGTCAAATGCACTACATCGCCTTCCACAACTGTCTTGAGCGCATTCAATGATAAGTCAAGTGTTACTTTCCGGCGATTCAAATGGATTTCGAAACTTCTCAGAACCTTTTGAATCACTACGTGCATATCGACTTCCGTAATCTGTAACTCGAAGTCCGATTTATCCAACAAAGCACTTTGTAAAACATTCTCCACCAGTTGAGCTAGACGCTTATTTTCCTCTTGAATCATCCGCGTGTAATTTCCCGCCATACTGGCTGATTTATTCACGTCCGGATCACTCAATGCCTCACACGCAAGCGAAATAGTTGAAATGGGCGTTTTCAACTCGTGAGTCATATTATTGATGAAGTCGTTCTTGATGTCCGACAACTTTTTCTGACGGATGATTGTGCTAATCGTATAAAAGAAAGTAGCGATGATGATGAGGATAAAGAAGCCCGAGGAAGCAAACATCACCCAGAGATTATTAAACACATACCGATTTTGCTCCGGGAAATAAATCATCAGATAATCGGGATGGTAGAAAATATCGTGTGGAAAAAGCCGAACCCGAAAGCGCGTTTTCATGAGCTGTTCGGTGAAGTCGGTTGGATGATCCACAAACATTTTATTGTTGATGAAGTCGTATAAACCGAACTCGAATGGTGTGTTTATACCGGCAGCCTTTAACTCAACTTTTAATAGGGAATCTATTAAAATGGGGTCAATTCGATCTTCCACTCCACTGTTCACATTGAGGTCGAATAATTCCTCGAAAATGTCTGTAACTAAGCCACTTTTCTTCATCAAACGCTCCAAGCGCGGGTCTTTACGACGTTCAAGTGGATTCAAATCTGAAGTAATATCTCCAAAAGAAGAGGCATCATTCGATTGACGAGCCTTTCGCAACTTTTTATATTCAACTTGTCCACCCGAATCGGTTCGTGTTTCGGCAACAAACTCAATACTTCCGTCTTGATTCAACTGTCGGAATTCGGTTTGTAATTCACCTGGGCTCACTTCATTCCAAAACACCAAACCTGATGTGGTTGTGTCTTTTCGGTCGATGCTTTTGCGGATGAGAGAATCAATCCCCAAAAAGAACATTTTTCCTTGTTTGGAAGCATCAAACCGGGTTCGAACTTTACTGGCGACTTCTTGTCTTTCGACCATCTCCACGACATTGTGAAGAGCTTGATTAACGATTGATTCGAAACGTTGTCGCTCCAAATCAATGGCATTATTAATCCAGTAAATCTGTATGATGATGAGACCGCTCAAGGCGAGCATCATTAACCCAATAATGAGCCGTATATTACTTCGGTTAATCATAGGTTGATTAATGCAACAGAAAGATCAGCAAAATCTTGGATGCTGAGTTGTTCGGCACGCAGATCTAAAAAAGGATGTTGAAATTCTCTTCCTGCGATGATTGGTTTTAGTGCGTTACGCAAAGTTTTTCGGCGTTGATTGAATCCTGTTTTTACCACATTCCGCAAGAATGGATAGGGAACAGGTAACTCAACATTTTCCTTTCTAGTAAGTCGAATAACCGCCGATTTTACTTTCGGAGGAGGAGAAAACACGTGTTCGTGAACAGTAAATAAGTACTCACATTCGAAATAGGTTTGAAGGAGCACACTCAAAATCCCATAGGTTTTATTACCATGTTTCGCAGCTACTCGTTCGGCCACTTCTTTTTGAAACATACCCACGATAATTTGCACATGCTCTTTCTGATCGAGGCATTGAAACAAAATCTGTGAAGAAATATTATACGGGAAATTCCCAATCACAGCTCCTGTGTGATCCAAATATTGATCAAGATTCATCCGCAGGAAATCTCCTTCAATGATTCGACCTTCTAAAGCAGGAACATTCGCTTTCAAGTATTTAACCGATTCCCGATCAATTTCCACGACCTTTAAATCGAAGTTTTTCTCCAAAAGAAAATTCGTTAAAACGCCCATTCCCGGTCCAACTTCAATAACCTTTCGAATAGAATCCATAGCAGGAATGCTATCGGCAATTTGAGAAGCGATTGATAGATCTTTGAGGAAATGTTGTCCGAGTGCTTTTTTTGCAGTAACGGGCTTGCGAAATAATGCCATCAGACGGTTTCGAGTAAGGTGCGAAATGCTACAAAGCGATCTTTGTAACGGGATGCAAAATCGGCTTGTAAACGCGGAGCGTGTAATTCCTTGTATTCCTCGTATTTAGCCATGTTGTCAAGGAAATATTGAACAGAGTAGGTAAATCCTTCACCTTCTTCGGTGTTTAATACGCGAAAAAAGCGGTTTTCTACAAAAAGCCCTGTGCTAAGCACTTCAGGGATATGAGTCGATTTCATCCAGTTTACCCATTCGAGGTGGAGTTCCGGATCGATGTTAACGGTAACATTATAAAGGATCATGCGGCAAAGATACGGGAAGCAAACCGCTTTTAGAAAACCCTGTTTTGCTCTTATTTTAGCACTTACATCAGCACATTTTAAGATGATTCTACATATTATATTTGAGCATCATCCCATTTTACTAAAACCCATATGAAACACCTTGTACTTTTTGCACTTTCCTGTTTAGCTCAAAACGGATATGCAGACCCCGGCGACACCTTAGGAGTATCTCTAGGTTCAACTCCAACGTTTTCTCCAACTAACCAAGTAACACTCCCACCATATCAGGGTGGTTATGCATTCGGGGTGAATTATGATGCCAATAATAACTTTATTGGTATTGGACAAGGATATCTCAATGATGAACCCGCAAATATTGTTGGAGTTCTTAGTTTGATTGGAGCAAAAACCAAAGGGTTAAATAATATCCCTAACACCAAAATGACATTCGGATTACATAATATGTCAACTAGCGGTGCTTATAATATAATTCCTTCACCTGTTTCGTTAGAGCCAACTAATGGCCCTGCTGTAACTATCTTGGCTTCTAAAGCAATATTCTTCGACGAAATCGATACCACCTTGGGCTCATATAATTATGTGGCATTTGATGATACGTTTACTGTAAATAGCAATTTGGTTATTTCGGTCGATTTAGCTGAGTTCAAAACTGCAGGCGACATTGTTGGTTTTTTCAGCGATGTACCCGGAAATGCTTTAGGAATCAACTTCGCTTTTCATAAGGCTAATGTGGCTGGGGATATTATGTGGTTTACTTCTAATACGGTTTTCCAAGGTGCTTTGGATGTGAATCTGGCTATCTTTCCAGTAATTGCTGCTGATGCTCCTAGCGCAATTTTAGAAACGAGTAAAGCTTTCCAAGGTGTACGTGCTTTGGCTATGCCTAATCCTGCTAATGATGTGCTGAATATTCAACTAGAAATTAGTGAAACAGCAAGCTATACAGTTCAATTGGTGAATATGCATGGTCAACTTGTGAAAGAATTTTCATTAGGCGTGAAAACACCGGGGGTGCATAACGTGGAAACAACCGTTGCCGAGCTCGAATCGGGGACATACTTTTACTCTATTATTAGTGACTCAGGGATTCGGTTTAGTAAAACTATCGTATTAGCTCATTAAAATAGAATGGTTTGTGATTGAAAACGCTTGTTCTTTCGAGGATGTGCGTTTTTTTTATTGTATTACATCACCTCGCAAAGTCCGGAAACGTTTTCTGGCTTCAACCACAAACAAAGAGCCGGGATAATCAGTCATCAACTCTTTATATAAATCCATGGCCTTAGCTTGATTCCCTAGTTGTTTTTCGTTCAACTCAGCTAATTTGAATAAGGCATTATCCGCCAAAATTTCTTTCTGATAAGTCGTTACGATTTTGTCTAGTAAGCTTTCTGCATCAGTATATCGACTTTGGCGTATGGCAATGTTTGCTTTGCGGAATAAAATATCATCCGATAAACTACTTGCAGGAAATGCTGCTTCCAAGGAATCTAATGTGGCCAAAGCTGCAGAAAGTTTACCTTGATAAATCCACAAATCAGCACGCGAAAACATGCGTAATCCTTCACCTGTAGTATCAAAAACCAAATTGTCACCAATTAGCAAACTCAACTCTAGAGCATCATTGGCAATTAGTTTTGAAGTAGCAGCTTTTAACACATCCAGTTGAGCTTTAGCCCAATCAAACTCTCCTTTGTAATAAGCTAAACGGGCATTTCTAAATTTAGCTTCTTGTCCAAGTGTATCGGTCTTCATCGACTTTTCCACTTGTGAATAGGTTAAGGTTGATTCCCACACATCGCCTGTTAGCAGTTGAATGTCGGCAACTTCTAACTTAACTTCATTCATGCTTCTGTTCGACAATCCTGAATTCGCCTGAGTAAGCGGCTCCAAAATCGCCAGTGCTTCCTGAGGTTGATTTTTATAGAATGCTTTCAGGTGGGCCAGACGTATGGCTACGGCATACGATTGTTCTCCAATACCAAGTTCGCGATAAGTTTCGGTTAGAAGGGATTCTAATTCTTGTAATTCAGCCGGAGAATAAGAAGAAGATGTGCTGAGTTTTCGATACATATCCACCGAAAGCTCCTTTTTTGCCATCACATATAAGCTCGAAATGGAACCTTTGTCTATTACGTATTGAAATGCTTTTTTTCCAGTTTCGAATGCATCATTACTCATGCAAATCCGAGCTAAATTATATACACGTTCTCCTCGTTCTTTGAGTCTCTTATCAATCCCCTTAGCTTGGATTAATGCCGATTCAAAATCTTTTTTCTGAACAAACATCCAAACTAACAAATCGGAAAAAACGAGGTTGTCAGGATTTCGTTGTACTTCTTTCAAAAAGCGCTCACGGAGCATTTCGGTTTTTTCACCCGAAACATCCGAAGCCATCATATCTTGTAAACTACCCTGAATTTGTTCCAAATATTCACCTCCAGTGGTGTTGAGCAAATTCATGTATTGCTCCAACATTTTTGCTGTCTCGCCTTGTTGCGCATACAAAGCAGCAAGCTCCAAATTGAAATTATATGCTCGTGGAATCCGACTTGCCAACTCATACACACGAATAGCCATTGGAACTTGCTTCCGCTGTTGTAAAGCATTCGCCAAGTCTGTTACCTGACGATCATCACCCGGTTCTAATTCTTTTAATGCCTTTTCGTACTGCTTTTTAGCTTTATCCTCATTTCCACTTACTTGATACACATAAGCTAAATCAATCAGAAACGTTAATTGGCGAGGGTTTTTGCGAATTTGCTTGCTCACCAGTTTTTCTGCCGATTTGATATCCTTGAGATTCAAATAACAGCTCACCAATTGAGAATAGTAAAATCCGGCAGGTGCTTGTTCGTAGAGTTTCTCGTATAAATCGGCCGCTTTTTGCCATTCTCCTTCGGTATAATATTGTCCTGCTAATTGCTCTTCGGTGGATGGCAAACCTTGTCCGGGTGCTTCTTGTCCGGGCTGAGCTAGAAGCAACACAGTTGGTGATAGTAATAGAATAAAAAGCAGGTAACGCAGGAAACTCATGGCACGAATATACAACAGGATGTTTAACCCGTTTGAGCTAAGAAACGCAGATTCGTGCATGTTGTTTCATCAATCAGAATCAAACCTGATCTAAGGCTTGCAATATATCAGCTAATAAAAGTTGGGGATCTTCTAATCCCACGTAAACCCGCACCAAATTCCATGGCATGAGTGGATTATCGTACGATGGTGTGCTAGCCAAACCACAAACAGGGAAAACGAGCGATTCATATCCTCCCCAAGAACAAGCAATGAGAAAATGCTTAAGCGAATCACAAAAACGCTCTACTCCAGCCGAAGAATCCGTGTTAATTACCAAACTAAACATACCGGCACTCCGTTTCATTTGTTTGCGCGCTAATTCATGCTGAGGATGTTGCTCCGAAAATGGCCAGATAACACGCGATAATTTGGGGTGTTTTTCGAGTATCGGTATTATAAACTCAGCCGTATCAGCCGAACGGTTCGCTCGAATTTCAAGTGTCCGTAAGCCGCGCATTAACAACCAAGCATCATGTGGCGAAATAGCCGGACCAAGTGTCATCCAATCGCTGGCAAACAGTCGTTGAATCATTTCTCTGCTGCCACAAATTGCTCCTGCAACCACATCTGAATGCCCATTTAAATATTTCGTTGCCGAATGAACCACCAAATCAATTCCCATTAAATGTGGTTGTTGAAATAGGGGAGAAGAATAGGAATTATCGATGATGCTGATGTATCCATTTTCTTTCGCAAATGTCGCAACAGCTCGAATATCCTGCAACTCAAAGGTCATCGAATTGGGGCTTTCGATAAAAACCATTCGAGTATTCGGTCGCTTGGCTTGTTCGAAATGAGTTATGGAACAACCATCGATGAATGTTGTTTCCACACCATATCGTGCAAGTAACACATCGAGAAGTTTATAGGTCCAGCTATACGGTTTTTGCACACAAATAACATGGTCGCCCGACTTCAGATTTCCAATAACAGCAACCGATACGGCCGCACTGCCGGATCCACATACAAGCGCATCTTCGGCACCTTCTAATGCAGCTAATTTTTGTCGAAGAATACCCACTGTTGGATTAAATCCTCGTGTATAAAATGGGTTCTCGAATTCTTTTTGAAGTGCATCTCGCATCGAGGAAACACTCGGAAAGCAAAAGTTAGATGATTGAGCAATAGCAGGCGATACAGCATTAAAATAGTGTTCGCGATTTTCTCCTAATTCATTCAGAATTACAGATAATGGCAGTGATTCATTCATACACGCGAAGGTAGCTGATTAGCGATT
>JBIKOC010000322.1:0-3213 GCA_044358335.1 Flavobacteriales bacterium
GTTTATTAAACGATCCACTTCCGCATTGTCATATTGTCACATCAACAACGCATAAAACCCTTCGTGGACCACGTGGTGGTGTGATTATGATGGGGCAAGATTTCGAAAATCCATTTGGGTTGAAAACACCTAAAGGAGATTTACGTATGATGTCGGCATTGCTTGATTCTGGTGTATTTCCGGGAACTCAAGGTGGTCCGTTGGAACATATTATAGCTGCAAAAGCGGTTGCTTTTGGTGAAGCTCTGACTGATGATTATATGAATTACATTTTACGTGTGCAGAAAAATGCACAGGTAATGGCAAAAGCATTGGTGAAAAAGGGCTACAATATTATTTCTGGTGGTACCGATAATCACTTGATGTTGATTGATATGCGTTCGAAAAATGTAACCGGTAAAGAAGCTGAAATTGCATTAGGAAAAGCGGATATCACTGTAAATAAAAACATGGTTCCATTTGATGATAAATCACCATTTGTGACTTCAGGAATTCGCGTGGGAACTGCTGCTATCACTACACGTGGAATTACCGAAAAAGAAATCCCGCAAATTGTAAACTGGATTGATGAAGCAATTGTGAACCATACGGATGATAAAAAGCTGGCTGCAATTGGGAAGAAAGTGAATAAGTTGATGAGCGATTATCCGCTTTTCGCCTAATTAAATATCGATCAACCTAAAAAATATTACTCTTTTATGATACGCGCTAACGATCCAAATTTACGTTCATGGATTCCGGTACCTGAAAATTCCGATTTCCCAATACAGAATCTTCCTTTGGGTGTAATCTGTATAAACGAGCATCATCATGTGGCAACCCGAATTGGTGATCACGTGCTCGATTTAGCTGTGTTGAATAAGAGCGGATTGCTGGGTGTTGATTTTGTGCAACAAATTTTCGAACAAGATTCCATCAATGCCTGCATGGCACTCGGTAAAGAAATGATGCGCGATTTGCGGAATCGTATTTCTCGTTTGCTCGATGATAAACACAACGATCTTCGTAAAGACGTTGATTTGCGCGAATCATGCTTATTTCCTATTTCTCAGGTAGAAGTATGTATGCCATTGAAAGTAGGTAATTACACCGATTTCTATTCAAGCATCGAGCATGCAACCAATGTGGGAACTATGTTTCGTGATCCTGCTAATGCGCTCTTACCCAACTGGAAACACATTCCAATCGGATATCACGGTCGCGCTTCTTCCATTATTCTAAGTGGCACACCTGTAAAACGTCCGAAAGGACAAACCAAAGCAGCCGATCAGGAGGCGCCTAGTTTTGGACCTACTCAACAGCTCGATTTTGAGCTTGAAATGGCATTCGTTACGTGTCGGTCGAATTCTCTTGGAACGCCTGTGAGTATTGACGAAGCAGAAGATTACATTTTTGGAATGGTGCTCTTTAACGATTGGAGTGCACGCGATATGCAAAGCTGGGAATATGTGCCACTCGGGCCATTTTTAGCGAAGAGTTTTGCTTCGAGCGTAAGTGCTTGGGTGGTGAGTTTGGATGCATTGGAGCCATTCCGTGTGGAAGGTCCAGTTCAAGACCCGAAACCATTGCCTTATTTACAATTCAACGGAACACACAATTATGATATTGAGTTAGAAGTGCTTTTAGAAACTCCGCGTTTCAATGCTGCACGAATTGTACATTCTAACTACAAATACATGTACTGGAATATGGTACAACAACTCACCCATCAGGCATCTAATGGATGCAACATTCAAGTGGGTGATTTGTATGCTTCCGGAACGATCAGCGGGCCAATTCGCGATAGTTATGGTTCGATGTTAGAACTCACTTGGCGCGGAACAGAACCGCTTAAACTGCCCAATAATACCGAGCGTAAATTCATCCACGATAACGATACCGTTATTATGAAAGCTTATGCGAAAAACGAAAAAGTTCGTATAGGTTTTGGGGAAGTAATTACTACTATTTTACCTGCATAAGTAAGTGGGATTTTTCCGATTTACTGAGCATCAACTATCACAATTCAATCCATGAAACTCGCTACCAAACTGATTCACGCCGGACAAGAGCCCGATCCAAGCACCGGTTCAATCATGACACCGATTTACCAAACGTCAACTTATGTGCAAGAAGCTCCGGCAACGCACAAAGGGTATGAGTATGCACGTTCTCAGAATCCAACTCGTAAGGCGCTGGAAGATTGTTTGGCAGCCATAGAAAATGCGGCATTTGGCTTAAGTTTCGGAAGTGGAGTAGCAGCAACTGATACCGTGATGAAGTTGTTGCTTCCGGGTGATGAAGTAATTGCTGCCGACGATATGTATGGTGGAACCTACCGCTTGTTTACCAAGATTTACGAGCCGATGGGCATCCGTTTTCACTTTGTGAACATGGGTAATCCGGAGAATATTCGTCCGCTGATTAATGAAAAAACACGTTTGGTTTGGACCGAAACTCCTACCAATCCGTTAATGAGTATCACCGATATAGCGGCTGTTGCAGCTATTTTGAAGGGTAAAAACATCCTTTTAACAGTCGATAATACATTCGCTACACCTTGGCTTCAGAATCCTTTGGATTTAGGAGCTGATATCGTGTTGCATTCAGGTACCAAATATTTAGGTGGACACAGTGATTTGATTCATGGTTGCTTGATGATGAATGATCCAGCATTGCGTGAAAAGCTTTATTTCATTCAAAAGAGCTGCGGTGCTGTTCCCGGACCAATGGATTGTTTTCTTGTTTTGCGAGGCTTGAAAACATTACACGTTCGTATGAAGGCTCACTGTGAAAACGGGCGCATCATCGCGAACCATTTACGCAATCATCCGAAAGTTGGGAAAGTGTATTGGCCAGGATTTGAAGATCATCCAAATCATGACATAGCTAAAAAGCAGATGCGTGATTTTGGTGGAATGATGAGTTTTATTTTGAAGGATGAATCGGCTGAGGCCGCTCGTAGGTTCTTGACTAGCACACATTTATTTGCATTAGCAGAAAGTTTGGGCGGTGTGGAATCCTTGGTAAATCATCCAGCCTCTATGACACATGCCTCTATTCCTAAGGCTGAGCGTGATCGTATCGGTGTAGTGGAAGGTTTGATTCGTTTATCGGTTGGGATTGAAGATGTAGAAGACTTGCTAGCTGATATTGATTCAGCATTGGCAAAGGTGTGAAACAAGCAATCATCACCGGAACATCGCGCGGATTAGGCAAAGCATTCGCGGAAGT
>JBIKOC010000323.1:0-3204 GCA_044358335.1 Flavobacteriales bacterium
AAGATTCATCCGAAATTATCCGAAATGCGATGGAAAATGTTGCTCCTCATTGCCCTAATAAGGTTCATTTCTCTAGAGAAGCATACCGAATTGCACTACAGCAACTCGTATAAATTCAAAAATAAATAGGGACTTTTTAGGTAAAAACGCCTTAAACCTTGTTAATAAAGGCGTTCAAAACGCAGAAAACGGCTTCGCAAAGGCCGTTTTTTTATTGGCGTTCTTTGAATACGCTTATAAGAATAGTTGCGTTTACCTAATAAATCATTTCAATTCTATGATGGGAATATTCCTGCAGACAGTAGTTGGTGGTGATTCACTTGCTGCCCCACTTGCATCGGCTGCTGCTGAAACAGCACAAAAAACAGATACGTTGAGCTTATTTGATATGGTTCAAAAAGGAGGCTGGCTCATGATTCCAATCGGTCTGCTTTCTATTATTACTATATTTATTTTCTTTGAACGCTTTTTTGTTCTTCGGAGAGCTGCTCAAAATCCTGATAATCTATTGAATAATGTTCGAGATCAGATTCATCAAGGAAATATTCAAGGCGCAATTGTTCTTTGTAAAAGCAATAATACTCCTGATGCTCGTATGCTGGAAAAAGGTATTTCTCGCATAGGACTTACAGTAGATGAAATCGAAAAATCGATGGAAGGTGTTGGCAAAAAGGAATTGAGTCGAATCGAAAAAAATATCGGAATCCTATCCATTATTGCTGGTATTGCTCCGATGTTTGGATTTGTCGGGACAATTCTCGGAGTAATCAAGATCTTTTATAACATTTCATTAGCAGATAACATCAGTATAGGTTTGATTTCTGGTGGATTGTATGAAAAGATGGTGACTTCGGCAGCTGGATTAATTGTAGGTATCTTATCGTTTGTTCTCTATCATTACCTCAACTTTACTGTTGACCGTATTGCAAAACGCATGGAAAGCACTTCGCTTGATTTTATTGATATGTTGCACGAACCAACCAGATAATGAATCTTCGAGGATCTAGGATACGTCCGCATGCTGAGATAAGCACGCACTCCATGAATGACATCATGTTCTTTTTGATGTTGTTCTTCCTCATTGTTTCTACAATGGTTAGTCCGAGTGTAGTTAAATTGACTTTACCAAGTTCAAAGAATGCTCAGCAGGTTACCAAAAAAGTAATCAAGCTAGAAATATCAGCCGAGCAACGTTATGTACTTCAGGGTAAAGATGTAGCGTTTGAGGAATTAGAACCTGCAATGCAAACGGCCGTAGAAGGAATTAGTGAACCAACAATAGTATTGAGTTTGGATAAATCACTCAGTATACAACAGTTGGTTGATGTTCTTGAAATAGGAAATCGCCTGAAAATCAAGATGATTCTTGCAACTAAGGCTCCAAATGGATAGTCATGGAACTGAGTCAGAAATCCGATAAATATTACGCAACTGCGATTACGATTGCATTTCATGCACTATTGCTTTTGCTATTCATTCTCTATAAAATAATTACTCCACTCCCACCCTTTCCAGTAGATGGTGGAGGAGGTTTAGGTGTTGAATTGAACTTCGGTAATTCTGAAGATGGAATGGGAATGAATAACCCTGACCAACTTTCTTCTGGTGGAACTCCTCAATCTTCATCAGCCGAACAAGCAAATATTTTACAATCGGATGAGGAGGAGAATTATGTTCCAGATATTGAAAAGGTGGAAGTTAAGCCTAAGAAGAAATATGTGGAATTAAAGCGTAAATCGGACGGTCCAGTAATTACTAAAACAGTAGAGCCTGTTGTTGAAAGGCGAGCTTTGTATCCTGGTAAATCAAAAACAGGTGGAAACGAAGGAAATACGGGCAAAGCAGGAAACCAAGGTAAAGAAGATGGAGACCCATATGCCCGTTCTTATGATGGTAAGGGAGGAAAAGGTGGAGATGGAGGAGATGGAAAAGGAACTGGAAAAGGAGAAGGTGGTGGAGATGGCGATGGAAAAGGTACAGGAAAGGGATCTGGAATTTCGTATGATTTAGCTGGTAGAAATCCAATGACATTGCCGAAACCCGCTTATAATTCTCCTAAATCGGGTCGTGTTGTGGTGGAAATTAGTGTTGATCAACAAGGAAAAGTCATTTCAGCCAAAGCGGGTGCACGCGGAACAACCGTTCAAGATGCATCTTTATTCAGAGAGGCCGAAGCTGCTGCTAAAAGATCCAAGTTTTCATCGAATTCAAATGGTACCGACAAACAAGTTGGAACCATTACGTATTTGTTCATCCGCAATTAAATGACTTACGGGCAAACGCTGGATTTTCTTTTCAGTCAACTGCCTGCTTATACGCGCGTTGGTAAAGCGGCATATAAAGCCAATTTAGATAATATCAAGCTTTTATGTGAGGCCCTTGGTAATCCTCAACATAAATTCAGAACTATACACATAGCTGGAACAAATGGTAAAGGTTCAACTTCACATTTACTAGCATCTGTACTTCAAGAAGCTGGCTATAAAACTGGCCTTTTCACTTCGCCCCATCTAAAAGATTTCAGGGAGAGGATTCGCATTGATGGAGAATCAATATCTAAAATGCGTGTGATTCAATTTGTCAAGAAAAACCGTGCGTTGTTTGCTAAAATAAAACCTTCTTTTTTTGAAATGAATGTTGCACTTGCTTTTCAATATTTTGCAGAAAAGCGTGTGGATATTGCGATAATAGAAACAGGTTTAGGAGGAAGATTAGACTCAACAAATTTGATCAAACCGGAACTTTGTGTGATTACCAATATTAGCTTCGATCACATGGATATATTAGGTGATACGATAGAAAAAATTGCTCAAGAAAAAGCAGGAATAATTAAGCGGAAAACACCGATTGTAATTAGTGAAAGACAAATTGAAACTTCGGATGTTTTTCTGCAAAAAGCTTCTAAAGAACAAGCTGAACTCATTTTTGCAGAAGATGAAATATCAATCATTGATCACCAACTCACAGAAAGGAATAATAGATTGTTTTTGGAAATTAATCTGCAATGGAACGAAAATAATCATCACTTAAAAAGCCCTTTACCAGGACTATATCAGATTAAAAATTTGATAGGCGTATTATCTGCCATTCATCAATTAAGAAAAATAGGATGGAGTATTCATGATTATGCTGTTCAAGATGGTATTGAAAACGTAATAACGAATACAGGATTAAGAGGTAGATGGGATATACTTCAAAGTGATC